>NZ_JBAGKI010000033.1:0-56287 GCF_036689795.1 Micromonospora palythoicola
CGCCGGCGGGGAACTGACTACGGTGGTGTTGTCGGAAGGGGCCACCGTGGGGGGCTTATCCGGGGGGTTCCCTTGGTGGCGGGGGGGGAGGTTCCCGCACCGGCCACGCGACGCATCATGGTCAGGCCGGGCTGCCGGTGATCGCGCTGCCGGACTTCGTCAGGCGGTAGGTGATCTGCGTGCCGCTCCAGAAGTGGAAGGTGAGCGTCACGGCGCCGTCGTTGACCTCGGCGAAGAACTCGGGCGTCAGGAAGATGGTGTTGGCGCCGTAGTCGGGCCGGAAGCTGCTCCAGAACTCCTTGTAGGTGGTCCAGTTGGCCGGTCCGGCGGGGCTGCCGTCGGCGTACTCGGCCTCCATGGTGGCGAGCTGGTCACCACGGAACTGGGTGGGGATGGTGAGGCCGCTGGTCGTACCGTTGGCTGCGGCCTGGGTCGGCGGGTCGTAGCTGATGATGCTGATCTGCCACGGCACGCCACTGGAGAAGCGGGCCTCGATGGTGGCGTTGACCCCGGTGGCCCGGTTGCCGACCAACCGGGTGACGGCTGTCCGGGTCAGCGTGAGCGTGCTGCCGGAGACGGTGTAGTCGGTGCCGTTCGTCAGTCGGGTGCCGCCGTGCCAGAGGCTCTGGAACGAGGTGCCGTTCAGGTTGAGGGTGAGCGATCTGCTGGTGATGCCGCCCGTGCGGGGTACGTAGATCTGATCAGTGGACGCGGTGGCGGAGCGGGTCGTCAGGCTCGCCTTCATCAGTTCGTAGATGCCCTGGTCCCGCCAGCGCAGCTCGGGCCGGTGCAGGAACGAACCCGCGTCCCACAGCATGGTGGTGAGCTGCCGGATGCGGGCGTGATGGCCGACGGCCTCGAAGAACTTCAGCAGCTCGCCCCGTTGGATGATCCCGGGCCGGGTGTAGTCGTAGCTGAGCAGTGCCCACTCGCCGATGATGACGGGGATGCCCCGGGACACGAACGTGTGGTACGCCCGGTCGAAGCTGCCGATGATGTCCTGCTCGACGTTGCTGTCGTAGCGGGTACCGCCGGCGATGTTGACGCTGAACGGCCACCAGCCGTAGAAGTGGATGGTGGCGACGAGGTTGGGGTCGTCGAGTTCGTCGAACGTGGCCAGCAACGCGTCCATCCGGGCCTGCTCACCGCTGGTGTGCAGGGTGGGCAGCACCAGCAGGCGGGTGGCGTTGTTGCCGCCGGACTGGCGTACCAGGCGGACGAATTCCAGGTTCAGCTCGTGCAGCACCTGGTCGCTCTCGGCGTCACCGGAGGTGCCGGCGAACTGCGGCTCGTTGATGCTCTCGAACACCAGCTTCGCCGAGTGGTCGCGGAACGCGGTGGCGAGCTGGCTCCACAGTGCCTTGTACCGGCCCATCACGTTCGCGCGGTCGGTCGGATAGCTGTTGATCCACTGCCACGAGTCGTGATGCAGGTTGATCATCACGTAGAGGTCCTCGGCGAGGGACCAGTCGACGATCTCGCGGACCCGGTTCAGCCAGGTCGGGTCGATGGTGTAGTCCGGCGCCGGCCCGTGGTGACTGCTCCAGGTGATCGGGAGCCGGATGCTCCGGTAACCCTGTGAACGGATGTGGCGCAGCATTTCCCGCGTGGTCAACGGGTTGCCCCAGGCGGTTTCGTCCGGGATGGCGTCGAGGGTGTTGCCCAGGTTCCAGCCAGGCTGCATCGCCGCCACCATCTCCATCCGGTCTCCCGCCGGCGGGGTCGCCGTCGGGGTGACCGACGGTGACGTGGTGGGGGAGGCGGTGGGGGAGAGGCTGGGCGTCGGCGAGGGACCGACGCTTCCGGTGCACGCGACATCGTTCAACGCGAACGAGGTCGGTGCCGTGTTGCTTCCGGTCCAGGACCCGTTGAAGCCGAAGGAGACCGCGGCGTTCGTGCCGATGGCGGCGTTGTAGCTCATGTTCGTCGCGGTGACCTGGCTACCCGACGCGGTGACCGTCGCGTTCCAGGCCTGGGTGACCCGCTGGCCGGAGGGGAACGTCCACGCCAGCTTCCAGCCGTTGATCGGATCACCGAGATTCGTCACGTTCACGTTCGCGGTGAAGCCGCCCGGCCACTGGGACGAGACCTCGTACGCCACCCGGCAGCCGGCCGCCGCCTGGGCGCTGCCGGTCACCATCGTCCCCGCCATCATCAGCGCGGTCACCGCCCCGGCGATCATGCCGGCGCGCCAGGGGGTCCTTCGTCTGTTCTTCGAGCTCATCAGCAACTCCTCGCCATAGTGGCGCCCGTGTCGTGGACCGGCCGCTCCGCCGGTTCGTGCTTGTCGGCGGACGGGCTGCCAGCACAGGGCATGGCGTACGAAGACATGGGTCTTCGAGCCGTCACGGCCGGGAATGCGCGGCGATTGACGTACCGATGGGTGCCCGGCCGCGCGCAACGAAGGGTGAGAGATATGCGGGCGCTGCCCTGACGCCCGCGACGAGCCCTGGAACTCCCGCGCGGAAACTTTCGACCTCATATCCTAGAAAGTTTCCGCGCGAGACATTACAACTTTCTTCGATCGACGTCAATGAGCGTGCCTGGTGCCGCGGCCCGAGGTTGGTGCGATGACGGCGTCGTACGCCCGGCGGCGCTACCCCCGGCACCGGGCCGAGCGGTTATCCTTGCGCCCGGGTAGGACGAGGCGGCCCCGGCCGCCCGGCGATGGCCGACGCGGTCCGGCTCGGCCGCTAGGGACCGGTGAGAAGGTGGCCAGGTTGACGCGCGCCGAGCCGAGCGAGCCCGCTGACCTGAAGCCGCAGCTCGGCGATCCGTTGCGGCCGGTGACGATCGCCGCGATAGCGGAGTCCGCCGGCGTCTCGGTACCGACCGTTTCCAAGGTCATAAATGGTCGGTCCGGCGTGGCGGCACAGACCCGGGCCCGCGTCGAGGCCGCGATCAGCCGGCACGGCTACCGCCGGTCGTCGCCGTCCGCCCGATCGAACATGATGGAACTGGTCTTCGACGAGATCGAGGACATGTGGGGCGTGCAGATCATCCGTGGGGTGGAGCGCGTCGCCCGGCAGCACGGTGTGGGAGTCATCCTGACCGAGTTCGGCCCACACCGCAGCGCGATCCGGTACTGGATCGACGACACTCTTTCCCGCCGTCCGGACTGCCTCGTCACCGTGGCCCAGTTGGACGAGGAGCAGCGTCACCAACTGCGCGCTCGGGGCATCCCGTTCGTCGTCTTCGACCCCACCGTCGAACTGCCGGACGATGTTCCGTTCGTGGGGGCGACGAACTGGGCCGGTGGCCGGTCCGCGGCCCGTCACCTGATCGGACTGGGCCACCGACGGATCGCGATGATCGCCGCGCCCGAACCGATCCTGTGCTGCCGGGCTCGGCTGGACGGATACCGCTCCGCGTGCGACGCCGCAGGCCTGAGCGGGGAGCAGTCCTTGATCGTCCGTGCCGAACTGTCCCGAGCGGGTGGCGAGGCGGCCGCGTTCGACCTGCTGAACCGGCCCGATCGTCCGACGGCGATCTTCGCGGCCAACGACCTGCAGGCGTTCGGCGTCTACCAGGCGGCACGGCAGCTGGGACTGCGGATCCCGACCGATCTGAGCGTGGTCGGCTTCGACGATCTGCCCCTGGCCGACCTGGTCGATCCGCCGCTGACCACCGTTCACCAACCACTGACCGAGATGGCCGTCACCGCCACCGAGCTGGCACTGGCGCTCGGTCGCGGGGAGCGGGCGCCCCAGGTCGGCCTGGAGTTGGGTACCTCCCTCAAGGTCCGGCAGAGCACGGCACCGCCCGGGACGTCAGCTTGAGTATCCGTTCGCTACCGGCTGCGCTCCACGACGTACTCGGGTAGGCCGAGCAGGAACCGCCCGTCCTCGGTCTCGGCCGCCGGCCCCAACGCCCGCCGTCCTTCCCGATGAGCGGCGGCGGCCAGGTCGCGGGCGCTGCGGCGGGCGGACTCGACGCAGTCGTAGGCGAGCAGCCGCCCGTGCAGCCACCGCACCTCAGCGGCCGTGCGCTGCGTCCGGGTCCGGCGCAGGAACTCCAGCAACCGCTCGCGTTCGTCACCGGTGCAGCGCCGCATGAAGTCGATGAGGATCAGCGTCCGCTTGCCCTCCCAGAGATCGCCAGCGATCTCCTTGCCGTAGCGGGCGAAGTCCCCCACGAGGTTGAGCGCGTCGTCCTGGATCTGGAACGCGGCACCCAGATACCAGCCGTAGCGGTCGAGCACGTCGATCGCGTCCTGCTGACCGGTGGCGACGAGGATGCCGGTACGGCACGGGTAGATGCAGGTGTACCAGGAGGTCTTCTTCAGACACATCCGGTAGTAGTCGTCCGCGTCGAGGTCGCACACGTTGTCCCGGATCCAGCCGACCTCGATGGCCTGCCCCTCCAACGAGTGACGCAGCATGAGCTGGGTCTCCTCGAACAGCCGCCACGCGATCCCCGAGCCGAGGGCCCGACGGTTGGCGGCGAGCCGTTGCAACGCGAGCAGGTTCGTCATGTTGCCCACGTTGAGCGCGACACCGACTCCGTACTCGCCGTGCAGGGTCTGCGCTCCGCGCCGCTGCTCGCTCTCGTCCTGGATGTCGTCATGGATCAGGAACGCGTTGTGGAACAGTTCCACCGTCACCGCCGCGTTGAGCCCCACCGACGGAGTGCCACCGAAGGCCCGGCAGGCGGCGAGGCAGAGGGCGGCCCGCAGCCCCTTGCCCCACCGCCGCGGATACTCACTCACCAGGTCATAGAGGTAGTGCGGTCCGTCCGACGGCACACCCGCGAGGAGCGCGTCGATCGCGAGGACGCGATAGCGCTCCAGCATCTCGGTGACATGACCGCCAGTCACGCCGGTGGCCCGGCTACCTGTCCGAGGGCGTGGGCTGCTGCCTGGCCTCCGGCGTGAGCCGGTCGACCAGTCCGTTGGCCATGTCCGGCACCAACCGTGCGAGGTTGAGCACGCCGTCGAGGGCGTCGTGCGCGTCCGACGTGTACCGGCGGATCACCTCACCACGCCGGTCGTCGGAGGTCTTCAACTGCGCGACCAGGGTGTCGATGAGCGCGTGCCCGTCGGTGCGGACCCGCGTCACCAACTCGTCGAACGCCTCCGGGTCCACCCGGCGGTCGGCGCTCAGCTTCTCTTCCAGCCGCCGCGCGCTGGCAATGCCCGCCGCGAGTTCCTCCTCCAGCACGCTGGCCGCATGGGTCACCGTCTCGGAGGTCTCCTCGGCCACCTTCTCGAACCGCTCGTCGCTGCGCTCACGCCCACTGCTCGTCATGGGAGAAGTGTTGGCGACCGGCTGTCCGGCCGGGTAGAGATGTGTCGAGATGGTGACTCAGAGTAGTTCGCGTCCTGGCCATGCGGCCTGATACCCGGCCGACAGCGGGTGGACCAGCAGGCGGCCAGCCCGGCCCGCCCGGCCAGGTCGCGGAAGTCGGCCCAGAAGGGATCGACGGCGATGTCGGTGACGATCACCGATTCCCGCCGGTGCGCGGCGGTGCCGCAGGAGCCGACGCCCTCACCGGTGGCGATCCCGTCGATGGCCTCGTTGTAGAAGTCGGGGAGGCTGGGCGCGGCACCATGACGCAGGTGCCGACCGTCGGGATCGGCGAGCAGCACGGAGACGAGCACCTCCTGCGGTGCGAGCTTCTCGATACAGCGCGCCATCCCGTCGAGCACCTCGGTCAGCGGTGCCTGGCGGGCGATCTGCTCCAGCATGGCCCGGTGCTCGGCCATCAGCCGCTGCGCCTGTTTGACCTGGGTGGTCTCCACACCGATCACGCGGATGCCGAACACGGTGCCATCGGCGTCCCGGCCGGTGTAGGGCTCACCCGTGCGGTGGACCTCGTCGAGCAGGTCGACGAAGCCCTGAGCGGACAGTTCGGGCATCAGCTCCACGAGCGGTACGCCGGTGCGGGCCCCGTTGTTCGCCGACAGTGGCGAGGAACGCCGGATTGGCCGTCTCCACCCGGCGTTCCGGACCGGCGAGCGCCGCGAAGACGGCTATGGACTGCCCGAACAGCGTCCGTAGATCCTCCGCTGCCTGCCGGTGCCCGTCGGATCCGCAGCAACGGGCAGTTCACCTGGTAGCGCCGTCATGATGTCGGGTCGCCTTTCATCTGCCAGTGCCGAGGAGCGTCGGTGGTGCACCCGTCCGGGACGGTGGAACGGGTCGAGGCCGCCGACGCAGCGTACCGGCAGTTGATACGGCCTGCGCGGAGCTGCGTCAGAACCTCGTACGGGCACCGTGTTCAGTGCGTCAGCTGGCCCGCCAGGACCGGCTCGTCCTTCTTCGGCCGCTCGGTCGACTCGGCAACCGCGCCCGGGGCATCCTCGTCCGGCTGCTGGGCGCCCCGGTGACCGACCAGGTTCCGCACCGCCCGCCAGGAGTCGGGCAGGTTCGCCCCCATCGGCACGAGCAACAGCACCAGCGCGGCCAGCATGGCCAGCGAGAAGCTCCACAACCCGATCAACACCGCGATGCCGACGTGCAACAGCACGCCGAACGGCAGCAGCCACCACCGTACGGCCGGACGCAGCAGCAGGCTGACGGCCAGGGCGAACTCGATCACCAGCGGAGTCCAGGTCAGCAGGGCGACCGGCACCGGCCGGGTCACCAGCGCGTCCGTCACCGGTTGCAACCAGCCGGGGGCGCCGAAACTGTGATGGTTGAACCAGTAGTACATCACCGTGCCGTCGGCCCACTCCGGCTTGCTGAGCTTGGCCACCGACGCCTGGAAGTAGATGCCGGCGACCTGGAGACGGATCGCGAAGAGCAGTACCACCGCCGTGGCGACCAGCACCACGCCTCGACCGCCGGGGCGCACCACCCGGTCCGCCGGGGGCGACGGCTGCCAGTGCCAGCGGCGTGGGTCGGCCAGCAGGACCGGTACCAGCAGCAGGGTGAGTACCTGGTTGACCTGCTCGCCGCCGTCCGGGATGGACGCGCTGGTGCTCACACTGAAGGCGATCCACCAGTGCGGCAGGGCGGTGAACCGAGGTCGCCACCCGCTCGCCACCACCAGCAGTACCGCGACACACGCCCACCGCACCAGATCCGCGTGCTCCGGCCCGGCCAGACAGAAGGCGCCGATGTCGGACAGGCCGGTGCAGTGCGGCCCGGGTCCCCGGCTGAGAAGTGGCGTGAACAGCGCGTCGGCGTCAGTGAACCCAAGTGTCGCGGCGGTCGCGGTGGCGAGCAGCGTACGGGCGAGCCCCAGCCAGGATCCCCAGGGCACCGCAACCGAAATGCTCGACCGGCGGCTGGTCAGCATGACACCTCCAAGCGAACGACGTGGGTGTACCGGAACTCGCCGGCGACCAGGTCCCGGTACGCCCACGGCACCGGCTCGGTACGGGCGATGACGATCGGGCCGCAGACCGAGGGCGTGTCGTCGCCGCTGCGGACCGGTGCGGCCGGCGTCGACATCGCCTCGACGAGGCAGGCAGCCGTCGGTTGCCGGCACTGCTGCCAGACCGATCCGGGGATCCGGGAAACCAACAGGGCCAGTTCGGTGGCCTGCGCGCGGGCGGACCGGTCGAGTCCGAAGGCGTAGCGTGGCTCGGCGTACGCGCCGGTGGTGATGTCGTCCAACCGACCGTCGGGTCGGATCGCGTGGACGGAGAGGTCGGGGGAGCGGGGCGACTTGGTGAAGAACGCCCACCCCTGCGGCAGGAGCGCCCGGAACGCCGGGGCGACCTGCTGCTGGCCGGGCAGCGTGACCGCGTTGCCCGGTAGGAACGTCTGCAGGTTGAACAGAGCGACCAGGCCCACCAGCAGCCCGATCCAGACCACCGGGCGGCGGGGTACGACCACCTGGTTCCGGTTGTCCGCCATGTCATCTCCTCGCGGAAGAAGGGGCGCGGGTGGGCACGGAGTCCCACCCGCACCGGTTCAGATGGTGCGCAGCTCGGTGGCGAACAGGGCCATGAGCCGTTCGGTCTCCAGGTCGCGGCCGCCCAGGGGCCGCTCCCGGCTGCCGAGGAACGCCACCACGACGAGTACGGCGGCCACCGTGACCGCCACGGCCAGGGAAACCGCGACGGTTCCGACGTTCACCACCGCGACGGCGGTTTCCACCATGACCGCCGTGTCGGTGTCCTCTTCATCGTCATCGCTGAACAGGATCGGCCGATCTCCCAACGCCGTCTCCAACGCCGAGCCGGCTTCGGTCAGCGCGGCCTCGACCTGGTACGGATCGCCGCTGCGCATGCCGGTGGAGAAGCTGGCGAGCAGTCCGGGCCGGGCCGCCTCGGCCTGCTCGATCAGCTGGGTCACCGCCTGCACCGTCTCGGCAGACCGGTTCTTGCGCAGGTTCTCGGCGTCCATGAAGACGTACGGCAGGCGCTCCAGTTTCTGGCCCACCTCGCCCTGCAGGAAGAAGACACCACGCATCAGCGCCGCGCCGTCCGCAGTCGTACCCATGGTCGGCTTCGCCGCCACGGTTGCCGAAGCCCGGTCCTCGGTCGGGCGGGCGCTGGCCACGCCCTGCCCCGCGATCCCGGACACCACCAACGACAACACGAGCGCCGGCGCCATCAGTCGGCGCCATCGATTTCTGGGCACTCAGTTCTCCTCACCCTCGCCTCTTGCTGGGAGTCCCGCCGGGCGACGGAACCCGGCACATGGTGGCGGGCAGGTACCGGCAGCAGCATTGGGGAAAGCCCTTACGTAGATCACCCGTCCGGATCACCTATCGTGAGCGAATGTCCATGTTGGTGGGACGGGACGACGAGTTCGCTGCGGTCCGCACCGGCCTGGCCGGGCTCGTGCCGGGGCAGCCGACGATCGTCGAGATCACCGGTGATCCCGGTGCCGGAAAGACGGCCTTCCTGACCCACCTGCTCCGGCAACTGCCGAGCGTGTTCCATGTCGACCTGACCGCCCACCGGTGGACGCCCGCGGCTCTCGCCCGCCTCGGCCGGCTCAGTCGGGCCCGTCCCGTCGTCGCCGTCCTCGACGACGCCCACCGGGCCGAGCCGGCGCTGGCCGCCCTGCGGCACCTGCTGGTCGACACACCACCCCCCGGACGGCTGGCCGTGCTCTGCGCCTACCGGCCGCGACAGGCGCCCCGAAGCCTGCTCCGCCTGGTCACGGGCACCGGCGCGGGGATACGACAACTGGCCGTGCCACTGGGCGCGCTCCCCGAGGCGGCGGCGGAGGCGTTGCTTTCGCGCGTGCTGCCGGCGACCCGGCGCGCGACGCTGGCGGCAGCCGGTGCACGACTGCCCGGGCTGCTCGCGGTCCTCGACGCGCACCCGGAACTGGTCGACGCAGACGGCACAGTCGTGCTCGAACGGGTCGTGGAACTCGGTCCGTCCCGCTGCCTGGCAGGGCTCCTCGGCCCGGAGATCGACCTGGCGGACCAGCCGACCCGGCGGATCCTGCACACCGTGGCCGTTCTCGGCGAGGCGGCCGACCCCGCCCTGGTGGCGGAGGTCGGCCAGCACGGCCGCACGACGACCGTCGAGGCGCTGGACCGGCTCGTCCGCATGGACCTGCTCCGGTACGCGGCCGACGACCCCATCCTGCGTCCGCGGCACGCCCTGGTCCGGGCGGCGGCCTACCAGGATGCTCCCACCGGCTGGCGGTCCGGGGCGCACCTGCGTGCCGACGCGGCACTGCGCCAGCGCCGTGCCGACCCGCGTACCTGCGCGTGGCACCTGTTGCGGGCCGGCGCGACCGCCTCCCGGTTCACCCGGGTCCACGAGGTAGCCCGGGAGCTGGTGACCGTCGACCCGCCCTTGGCGGCCCGAGTGAGTCGCCTCGCGGCCACCCTGGCCCCTCCGGACGATCCGGTGGCGTTCGGTGACGCGCTCCTGACCAGGGCCCGGGCCACGGCCGCGGCCGGCGATCTCACCGGCGCGCTCCGCCTCACGCAGACGGCGCTCGACGCGTCGCCCGGCCCCGAGACCCGGCTCGCCGCCGCAGTCCTGCGGGCGGACCTGGCGGATCGGCTCGGCCCCAGTGCCCCGGCGCTGGCCAGGCTGGCGCGGGAGCACACCACGACGCTGCCGCGACTACGGCCCCGGCTGTCCGTGGCGCAAGGGCGACTCGCCGCCCGGAGCGGCCGGTGGGGCGACCTGAACCCGCTGGTCACCGAGATCCGGGCGGCGACCGGAGCGGAAACGGACCCACCGTTGGCGGCGGTGGCCCGGACCACCCTCGCCGCCCGCGCCGCCGAACACGGGTCCACCGACGTCGCCGCAGGCGAGTTGCGCGCGGCCGAGGCACTCGTCGACGCCATGTCGGACCGTGCCCTCGCCGGCTGCCTCGACGTCCCGGAATGGCTGGCCTGGGTGCAGGGGGTCGTCCTGGAGAAGGAGGGCGCACTGCGACACGTCACCCGGGCGGTGGCAGTGGCCCGGGAACACGGCCAGGCGCACCTGCTGCCCGGGCTCCTCGCCGGCCAGGCGCGGATCGCCGCCGGTAGCGGGCGACTGGACGAGGCGATCAGCGTGGCGATCGAGGCGGAACGGGCCGGTCGATCGGTCGGCGTCCGGCAGGCGGTGGCGATCGCGCTGACCTACCGGGCGATGGCGCTGCTCTGGCGGGCCGGCCCGCAGGCCGCCGCTGCGGTCGGTGAGGAGGCCGTCCGGGAGGCCCGGCACGACCCGACCCTGCGCGACACCGCATTGGCGGTCCTGTCCCACATCCGGTACGCCCAGGGTCGGCACATCGAGGCGCGCCACCTGATTGGCACGCTCGTGCAGCCGGGCCGCGGGCAGCTCCGCCGGCGGGACCTGCAGCCCAAGTGGCTCGCCGGGCACGCCGAATACCTGCTGGCCGGCGGCCTGCTCGACGAGGCGTACGCCTGGTCGCAGCGGGCGGAGACCGCCGCCGCCGCGCTCGGCCTGGAGATCCGGCGGGCCGAGGCACGCCTGGCCACCGCGCAGGTGCTGCTCGCTCGCCGGGACCCCGTCGGCGCACTGACCGCCGCCCGGGAAGCCGTCCGGCTCTTCGCCGATCGGCAGGCTGACCTGTCGCTCGGCGAGGCCCATCTCGCGGCGGCCGGCTGCCTCGATGCGCTACGCGAAACCGGTCCCGCCCGGGAACACATCAACCTCGCCCGGGTGATCGCCGAACGCACGCCCTCCGAGTGGTTACGCCAGCAGGTGGTGAACGCCCAGCGCCGGCACGGAGCCGGACAACGACGGTGGGCCCTGATCGCCGGACCTGAGCTCACCCAGGCCGAGCGCCGGGTCGCTGCCCTGGTCGCCGAGGGCCATACCAACCGCGCCGCCGCGATGCGGCTCTACGTGACCGAACGGACCATCGAGGCTCACCTGACCAGGGTGTACCGCAAGCTGGGGGTCGGCTCGCGGGCAGCCCTGGCCGCGCTGCTGCGGGACGGGGGAGGGACGTCGCAGGTCGGCGACCCGGAGACCGGGTGAGACGCGGTCCAGCCGGCGGGGAATCGTGGCGGACCTGCCCTACTCTCCCGGTACGTGATGGAGCTACCGCTGGACTCCGCGTTCGCTGTCTTCGACGCCCAGGATTCCGGGTGCGTCTCCTACGGCGTCGAGGCGTTCGGACGCCGCTGGTTCGTCAAGACGGCCACCAGCACGCGGAGCAGGCAATCTCTGCTGCGGGCCGTCCGGTTCCATGCCGCGGTGCGCCACTCGGCGATCGTGCGCCCCGAGCACGTCCTCGACGGGCCGATGCTGGTCTACCCGTGGCACGAGGGCAACGTGTTGAACCATGCCACCACCCGCGGCTCGGACCGCAGCGCCCTGCACCGGTTCCAGCAGCTACCCCGACGCGACGTCGAAACGGCGATCGACACCGTCCTCGACGCACATCTGGCCGTGACGGCTGCCGGCTATGTCGCGGTCGACCTCTACGACGGCTGCTTCCACTACGACTTCCAGGCCCGTCGACTGCGCCTGATCGATCTCGACGAGTACCGTCCCGGTCCGTTCACCCTCGACACCGACCGCCTCCCCGGATCCCGCCGATACATGGCGCCCGAGGAATTCGTCCGCGGCGCCGTCATCGACCAGCGCACCACCGTCCACACCCTGGGCCGTACCATCCACCACCTGCTCGACTCCCCGTCCGGCTGGCGTGGCTCCCGACTCCAGCGGCAGGTGGCCGCACGCGCCACCGCCACGACACCCGCCGACCGGTACCCCGACGTGGCGGCCCTCGTCGCGGCCTGGCGAGCCGCCCTGCCGGGCCGCGACGCGCCAGCACCGTCGCACCCCTAGCGGAGGGTGCGTAGGACCATCTCGACCAGGGCGTCGACGTCGGCGTCGACCATCGGCTCGCCGGTCATGCCCATCCGGTGCAGCAGGGTTCCGACGACCACGTCGATGAGGAAGAGCACCCGGTTCTCCGGCTCGCCGAGCGTCTCCTGGAGCGCGAGCCGGTAGGGGTCCTGCAACTGTGCGGAAAGAAGCTGGCGCAGGACGGGATCGTTCACGGCATCGGTGAACACGCCCGCGAACGCCGCGCCGATCCCGGGCTCACCGATCTTCGCCGCGATCCAACGGATCGCTGTCGACATGATCTCCTCCCGGCTGGCGCCGGTCAGTGGCGCCGGGCCGAACGCGTCGACGAGGCAGGCGGTGATCAGCGCACCCTTCGACGGCCAGCGGCGGTAGATCGTGGTCTTCGCGACGCCCGCCGCGGCGGCGATGCGGTCGACGGTGGCGTGTGCGTAGCCGAGCTGGTGGACCGTGTCGAGCGTGGCGGCGAAGACCGTGGCGTCGACGCTGGAGCGGGGACGGCCGGCCGGTCTGGTGGGTGTGGTCGCTCGGTCCATGGTCACACGATAACCAGTTATGCTACTTCTAGTATCGATACTAGAAGTAGCATAATCGTGATCGAGGAGGAGCCATGAGCGACACGGTCGAGATGCGGCGGCCGCCGCTGGGCGTCCGGCTGCTGCACGCCCTGCGAAAGGAGCCGGACTGGTCGACGATGCCGGCCGAGGCCCTGGACGCGTTCCGCGACGCGGAGAACCGTAGGCGGGCCTCCAGCCTGGCGCGGTTGGTCACCGGTTTTCCGGACCGCAGGGCCGGGATCGACTGGCAGCGGCTGACGCTGCCCGACCGGGTACTCCGGGTCCGGGTCTACCGGTCGTCGTCCGTACCCGACCACCCGGCCGGCCTGCCGCTCGTGCTCCACGTCCACGGCGGTGGATTCGTGGGCACAGCGGTGCAGAGCGACTGGGTCAACAGTCACCTCGCTTGTCGACTGCCCGCGGTGGTCGTGTCGGTCGAACACCGCCTCGTCGCACCGGGAACCTCGCTGGCCGCTGCTGTCGACGACGGCTGGGACGTGCTGAACCACGTCGTGCGGCACGCCGCGCGCTGGCGAATCGACCCGGCCCGGGTGGCCGTCTTCGGCGAGAGCGCCGGATCGGTGGTGGCCGCGCTGGCCGCGATCCGCGCCCGGGAGTCCGACCTGGCGGTACGGGCACAGGTGCTTGTCAATCCCTGTGTCGATCTGACCTCGACGGCGTTCGACTACGCCTCGATGAGTGAGCACGCCACCAGCCCGACGCTCACCGTGCCGCAGCTGGAACTGTTCCGCCGGCTGGCCGCTCCCGAAGGAACGGACCCCCGCGCGGTGTCACCGTTGTTCGCCGGCGACCTGAGCGGGCTGGCTCCGGCACTGGTGGTGGTGCCCACCCTCGACCCGCTGGCCGATCACGGACGCACGTACGCGCGACGGCTGCGCGAGGCCGGGACGTCCGCACAGCTCACCGAACACCCCGGAGCGACCCACGCGTTCCTCAGCATGCCGGGCGTGGTGCCGCAGGCGCGGTCGGCACGGACGGAGATCGTCGCGTTCCTCCGGGACCGCCTCGCCGGATAACGGCATGGCTGTGACGAGATGCCCGATGCTGATCGAAATGGTTCGGTCGTGCCAGGCCGGGTAGGTGACCAGTGAGCCGACGAAGGGAAGTCCGATGAAGGCCGTCACATGGCACGGCGTCGGGGACATCCGATTCAACGATGTGCCCGACCCGCGGATCCAGGACCCGACCGACGCGATCGTGAAGATCACCACCAGCGCGATCTGCGGCACCGACCTGCACATGATCCGGGGCACCATGCCGGGCATGCGTCCGGGAATCGTCCTCGGTCACGAGGCCGTCGGCGAGATCGTCGAGGTCGGCCCGGGGGTTCGCAATCTCGCGCCCGGTGACCGGGTGATCGTCCCGTCGACCATCGCGTGCGGATACTGCTCGTACTGCCGGGCCGGGTACTTCGCGCAGTGCGACAACGCCAACCCCGGTGGCCGGCGTGCCGGCACCGCCTTCTTCGGTGGGCCGGAGGCCGCCGGCGGCTTCGACGGCCTCCAGGCGGAGTACGCCCGGGTGCCGTTCGCGAACGTCGGCCTGGTGCCGATCCCCGCAGAGGTCGACGACGAGCAGGCGATCATGCTTTCGGACATCTGGCCCACCGCCTGGTTCGGGGCCCGCCTGGCCGACGTGCGGCCCGGCGAGACCGTGGCCGTGTTCGGGGCGGGGCCGGTCGGTCAGCTCGCCGTCCTGTCGGCGTACCTGCAGGGCGCGGGACGGGTCATCGCCGTCGACGGGCTGGAGGACCGGCTCGCCATGGCGCGGGCGCAGCACGCCGAGGTGGTCAACTTCAACACCGAGGATCCGGTGGGGACGATCGTGGAGATGACCGGCGGCATCGGTGTCGACAAGGTGATCGACGCCGTCGGCGTGGACGCCGAACGGCCCGCCGAAGGCCCCGCGGCCGAGCAGGCCGACCAGCAGGCGCAGCAGTTCGACAGGGAGGTTCAGCAGGTCGCCCCGGAGACCGACCCGGCGTGGGCACCGGGTGACGCACCGAGCCTCGCCGCTCAGTGGGCCGTGCGGGCCGTGGTGAAGGCGGGCACTCTCGGCGTCATCGGCGTCTATCCGCAGACGGTCACCACCTGGCCGTTCGGCGAGGCGATGATGAAGAATCTCACCGTCCGCAGCGGCAACTGCCACCACCGCCGCTACATTCCGGAGCTGCTGCGACTGGTCACCAACGGCACGGTCGACCCGGCGCGGCTGCTGACCGAGCACGAACCGATGACCGACGTGCTGAAGGCGTACCGCGAGTTTCAGGACCGAGACCCCGGCTGGCTGAAGGTCGCCCTCGCCACCTGACCACCGGCCACCCGGCTGCCCAGCCCGGCACCGCTCGGGTCCGGGCTGAGCAGCTGCGACGGGCGACGCGGTGGTCTTCGCCGAAGCCGGGGGTGCCGGCGCCACCGGCTGCTCGCTCAGGCGATGGTGGCCAGCAGCTCGCGGCAGGCTCGCTCGCAGGCGCGGCACGCATCAGCACAGATCCGGCAGTGCTGGTGCTTGTCGGCGTGAGCGGCGCACTCGTCTCCGCACGCCTTGCAGGCCGTGGCGCACGCCTCCAACAGGGTGCGGCTGACGTTCGCGTCGTAGCCGGTGTGTCGGGACAGGACCCGGGCGGTGGTCGCGCAGATGTCGGCGCAGTCCAGGTTCGTCCGGACACACTTGGTGAGTTCGGCGACCATGTCCTCGCTGAGGCAGGCGTCCGCGCACGCGGTGCAGGCCTGCGCGCAGTCGTCGAGAGCGTCGATGGTGGCTGCCAGCTTCGTCCGGTCCAGGTTGATCGACTTCGGGTACGTCTCCAGCATGGGCATCGTGGTGCTCGGCATCGGGCAATTCCTCTCTGTGGTTTCTGGTGGTGACTGTCGTCATCTCCTCCGCCGTGGCCAGCGCGAATCGGTGATGGGAGCGTCCTCGTCCACCTCACTTGGGGTCGTACCCCGAGCCGGCGCGCCGAATCGGGCAGCGGCCGATCGACCCGGTTCATCGGGCGGCCGTCCGTGCGTCGAGCCGGTTGACCACTGCCGCGTGCGGCACGGTGAGCCCGGCGAGCACCGCGAAGACCAACTGGAACGGTGCTTCCTCGGACGCGCCGGCGGTCGCGGGGCCGACGGACGGCGACGCGCTGACGTGCACCAGGACGAGCAGGCCGGCCAGGGCGGCGACGGTGGGCAGGGTGGCCTGCCGGGCGAACCGGCGGATCGGACCGCCCAGCCGCCCCGCGGCGAGGTGGTGGCTGTTGGCGGGGTCGGCGCGCAGCAGCCGGGCGACATGCCGGGCGGAGTGCCAGGCCGCGAAGTACCCACCGAACGCCAGCGGCGGTGGCACCAGGGCGAAGGCCGCGACGAGGATCGCGAGTTCCGCCACCTCCGCACCACGACGGGCGGCCAGCTCGCGCAGCCCGGTCAGCACGACCGCCAGGAGTACGACGGACAACCCGATCAGGCGCCCGGCCGGCGTGAACGCGGTGGCGGCCCCTGGCGCGACCGCGTCCAACAGCGGGTCGACCGTCCCTGGCCACAGCGCGATCGGCAACACCACCGGAGGTCCGCCGTGGGCCAGGACGGCGAGGACGGGACGTACCGGTGCTCGCCCGTCCCGCTCGGCCCGGTAGGCCACGTCACCGGTGCCGAAGTGCAGCACCGCGAGGATCAGGAAACCGGTCAGGGCGGGGACGGGTGCCCAGAGGAACAGCGCGACCGTGGCGGCGGCCGTCCCGGCGTACCCGAGCAGCAGCCCGATGGTGATCCGCAGGGAGCGGGCCTGCGCGGAGATCCAGGCCGGTACCAGGTGGTCGACGGCGCCGTGCGGCAGGCCGATCAGCAGGCCCACGAGCAGTGGGACGGTCCCCGCCCACGCTCGCGCGTTCGGTACCAGCAGGTCCAGGCAGGCGAGGCCGGCCAGGACGATCGGGCCCGAGTGCCCGACCCGGCGCAGCAGCCAGTCGCCGGGCGGACGGCGGACCGACCGGCCGACCTGACGGGCGGCGGGTGTCACGCGACGGTGAGCAGGCGGCGGTCGGACAGGCGCCGCAGGAGACCCAGGTCGACCGCGCTCCACACCACCTTGGACAGGATCGGCAGGATCACGAACAGGGCGGTGTCGGTGGTCTCCCCGAACTGCCCGATCCCGGACGGCCCCAGGATCCAGATCAGCGGATAGCCGATCCAGAGCACACTGAGCAGCAGTGCCACCTGCGTGAAGACCCGCGACATCGGGGCCGGCTGACGGGCGGCGGTGGCCCGCAACGGTCCCCAGATCAGCCCGAACACCACAAGTAGCGCCACCACCCCGACGGCGTAGAGCCCGTACCGCCCGGCCCGGCTCTCCATCAGGTCGGCCAGGAACCCGCTTGTGATCATGATGATGTCGGCGGCGACGAGCGCGCGCACCAGGCCCCAACGCTTGCGGGGCAACGCGTGCATCGCGGTGAGGGAGAGGGCCACCAGGAGCAGCGGGGTGGTGACCACCCAGTCGGCGTACCGGGCCCAGAAGGTCGTCTGGTCGGCGACCTCGATCCGACCGCCGCCCACCGCCATCACCACGTACCAGAACCCCGACCACAGCGGAATCGCCGTGGCGATCGAGTACTCCACCGGCGGGACGCCCTTGGGGTTGGCCCGCCAGTAGCTGAAGAGCGCTACGCCGGCCGCCATGGCGACGACGTAGAACCACAGCCAGAACCCCACGGCACCTCCCTGGCCTACTCCCGGCTCTCCGGGAACGAGGGACGCCCCCTTGCTGTGAGCTTAGGATGGCTATCAGGCTATTTAACGGCATAAGGGAGGAATCGCTCACCGATCGCCGGCGACGCGGCAGCCGGGCTCCGCCGATCGGCGACGATCCCGGTCGGAACAGGCGGGTCAGCGGCATGAACTTCGAGAACGAGTTCGGCTACAACGTCATCCAGTACACGCTGGTGTCGCACGTACTGACGCTCGGTTACGCCGTCATGGCCGCCGGGCTCGTCTACTTCCTGCTGACCATGTCCGGGATCGCTGCGCGGTACCGGCTCGCCTCGGTGCTCTCCGCAGTGGTCATGATCTCCGCGTTCTTCGAACTCTGGGTGCTGTCACAGCGGTGGTCAGCGGCGTTCACCTGGGACGGGAGCGCGTTCGTGGGTACCGGCACCCTGTTCTCCAACGGCTACCGGTACATGAACTGGTCCATCGACGTCCCGGTGCTGCTGATCCAGTTGCTGGTGGTGCTCGGCGTCACCGGCCGGCGCTTCCACCGCACCTGGGCGATGTTCGTCGCCGCCGGCCTGGCCATGATCTACACGGGTTACGCGGGTCAGTTCCACGAGGTCGACAGGGCCTGGCCGTTCTGGATCTGGGGTCTGGTCAGCACCGTCTTCTTCCTGTTCCTGCTCGTCCTGGTGGCCCGCCTGATCTTCGGCAACCTGCGTCGGCTGCCCGGCGCCGCCCGGGGACCGGCCCGGGCCGTGTGGTGGCTGATCCTCGTCTCCTGGATGCTCTACCCCGGGGCGTATCTCATGCCGGCGATGTGGGACTCCGCCGACGGGGTGGTGGCCCGGCAGATCACCTACACGCTTGCCGACATCACCTCGAAGGTGATCTACGGGGTGCTGATCGGGGTGATCGCCCGCAAGATCAGCGCCGCCGAGGACTGCCAGGCCGCGATCGAGGAGGACGTGGCCCAGCCGCGCGGTGGTCTGACCTCCGTCACCTCCGGCTGAGGGGGTGACGCCCATGGGACACCACGCCGCCGCCGGCCGCGAACGCTACCGGCGGCTACGTTGGTTCAACGTGCTGGTCGGCCTGCTCCTGGCCGCCGAAGGCGGCTGGATGTGGGTGGCCAGCAACGACCTGTCGCTGCCGGTCACCGCGTCGTACCTCACGGCGGACCCGGTGACGCTACGGGACGCCACGCTCCCGGAGGTGGCCTTCCGGATCGCCATCGGCCCGGCGGTGGCGGTCTTCCTGCTCCTCGCCGCGCTCGACCATCTCGTCACCGCCGCCCCGGTCGTGCACCGCTGGTACGAGCGCAACCTCGACCGGCGGGCCAACTACGCCCGCTGGATCGAGTACTCGGTGAGCGCCTCCCTCATGATCGTCCTGATCGGCCTGTTCGTCGGGATCCGCGACCTCGCGGCGGTCATCGGGATCTTCGCCGCGAACACCGCGATGATTCTCTTCGGGCTGCTGATGGAGCGGCAGCAGACACCGGGGCGCGCTGACTGGAGCGCCTTCTGGTTCGGCACACTTGTCGGCCTGGCGCCCTGGCTGGCGATCGCCGTGTATGTCGCGCAACCGCCGACGATCCCCGGTTTCGTGTGGGCGATCATCATCGTCCAGTTCCTGCTCTTCGCCAGCTTCGCGCTCAACATGGCACTGCAGTACCAGCAGCACGGTCGATGGCGTGACTACCGCTACGGCGAGGTCTCGTACATCCTGCTCAGCCTGGTGGCCAAATCCGCGCTGGCCTGGCTGATCTACGCCAACGTGCTGCGCACCTGACGCCGGCCGACGGCGGTTGCGCGAGCGCGGTGGCCTCGCGTGTTCCCCACCTCGGCTCGTCTCTTGCATTCGACTCGGTCGCGACAGCCTGCCGATCCTCGATCCGAATCCAGCAGATGCTCCATACGTCGCCAAAGGCGGATTCCTCCAAGAATGCGAGAACCCACCTGAGTTCCACCAATGACGTTTTTCGGCATCTGCCGGAGGCTTAGCTAAGATGCATGATCGCCAGTCGAGAATGATTCAGCGACGCCGATTTGGGGTAACGGTTTCCCGCGCGCCGGTTGACCGGCGCCGGTCGGCGTGGCGACCGGAGGTGGGTGTGGGTCTGGAGATCACCGCACGCTGCGTCGGTGGGCATCGATCCTGGTTGAGAGGGCCGGACGTGCGGCCGCGGCTGGGCACCGCAGCGGAGGAGGCAGCATGGCGCAGGCCAAGCGGCGATCCAAGACATCGCCGGTCGGGCTACGGGTTCTCGTCACTCTGGGGCCGGAGGTGCTGCGCAAAGGGCTGGAGGCGCTGCTCGGTGAACTGCACATGGTCACCGGTGTCCGGGTCACGCCGACGGTGAGTGAGACGCTGGTGCTGCTCCGGCGGTACCGGCCCGACCTGCTGATCCTGGTCGTCGAGGACGACGTCCCGGTTGACCAGTTGGTGCTCGCCGCCCGAGGCGCCGGCGTTCCGACCCTGGCGGTCCTGAACCGAGCCGGTGACGCGCTCCGCGACCGGGCCGTACCGCTGGCGGCAGATGGTTTCATCCTGGCCGGAGAGCTTGATCGGCGGTCGCTGAACCACGCCCTGGCCGAACTGTGGCGAGGTGAGATGCCGATGCCGCTCGCTCTCGGCCGGGTCGCGCTCTCGGCGTTGCGGGAGGACCAGCGCCCCGCCGCCACTGTGGCATTGACCCCCCGGGAGGCCGAGACGCTGCAACTGCTGGCCCGAGGGCTGAGCAACCGCCAGATCGCCGGGACGATGGGGATCACCGAGCACGGGGCGAAGCGGCATGTCTGTCACATCCTCGCGAAGTTGAACTGCACCAACCGAACGGAGGCGGTCACGGCGGCCTATCAGCTGGGCCTGCTGCCCGCCAAGCGCTGACTCGCCGTACGCCGCTCCCCTGCGGGGCGCTGTTCTCCTTCGCCCGTCCAGCCGGGCAGCGGTGCGCTCAGCTTCAGCCGCATCTCGTCGTACTCGGCGTCCGGGTCGGAGCCGAGCACGATGGCGCCGCCGGCGCCGACCCGCAGGATTCCCCGGTGCAGTACCGCGGTCCGGATGACGATGTTGAGGTCCACCCCACCGGTCAGGCCGAAGAATCCCAGCGCTCCCGAGTAGACCCCCCGCGCCCGATCCTCGATCTCACCGAGCAGCCGCATCGTCCGCGGCTTCGGTGCTCCGGTCATCGAGCCACCGGGGAAGCAGGCCCGCACGACGCGGGTCGGCGAGACCGACCGGAGGCGGTGGCCGCGCACCGTGGAAACCAGCTGATGCACGGTCGCGTACGACTCGACCACCATGAACGAGGGCACATGGACGCTGCCGACCTCGCAGACCTGCCCGAGATCGTTCCGGAGCAGATCGACGATCATCAGGTTCTCCGCGCGGGTCTTCGGAGAGTCACGCAGCTCGGCGCGCAGCGCATGGTCCCGCTCCGGGTCGGCGGCCCGAGGAGCGGTCCCCTTGATCGGCTTGGCCTCGACCGTCCCGGACGGATCGATCTTGAGAAAGCGCTCCGGCGAGGAGCAGAGGATCTGCGTCTCTCCGAGGCGAAGGTAGGCGGCGTACGGTGCCGGGTTGTGACGGCGCTGCCGCAGATAGAGTTCGATGCCGCACCCGTCGTACGGGGCCCGGAGTTCGTTGGTCAGGCAGATCTCGTAGCTCTCTCCGGCCCGGAGCAGATCCAGGCAGGTACGGATGTCCGCCAGGTAGCTCTCACGTCCCCGGGACAGCCAGCGCTCCGGGTCGGATGTGCTTTCCGGCTGCGCCCACCCGCCGTTCGGTCGGGCTCGGTCCGGTTCCTCCGGCCGGCGGGTACGTCCGTCGCGGTCGTCGACCTGGTGGTCGCCGACGGGTCCGGTGCACAGCAGGGCCGCCGTGCTGTCCAGCCAGCCGTCCGCCGCCGCGATCTGGGCGTCGGTGGCTCGGCAGAGCGCCAGCAGCCACATCTCACCGGTCTGATGGTCCAGGGCCACCATCCGGGTCGCGGCCATCCAGACCGCGTCCGGGGTCTCGGCTTCGTGTCGGTTCGGTGCGCCGCAGTCGGCCTTCACCTCGTAACCGAAGTAGCCGACGTAGCCGCTCGGCAGGTCGAACGGAAACTCACCGCGATCCGCGATCCGGCGCTCGTCGAGGCGGCGCTGCAACACGGTGAAGATGTCCCCCGGCTCGACGCCGATCCGGACGCCGGTCGGGTCGAGCACCTCGACCGTGCCGGTGGCGCTGACATACCGCAGCACCTCCCCGTCCGGTCCACCCGGGTGCCCCAGGAACGAGAACCGCGACACGCCGGGCACGATCCGGCTGCTGTCCAGCCAGAATGCGTACGGCCGGTCGGCGGCGATCCGCTGGAAAACCCACTCCGGGTCGACCGTCGCGGGCTGCGGTGGCGGTGCGTTCCGCCGGGCGACGCCGGGCAGCCGTCGGTGGCGCAGCAGCCACCCGCCGGCCGGACCGTCGGTGTCGCTGGACGCCGTGCCCAGCCCGGCGGCGTCGACCGGCCGCGAACCGTTTGTGGCGTCCCTGCCCACCAGCCGGCGGAAGTTCAGCAGTAGCCGGCTGCCGTGCTCGGTGCTCACCGACTCGGGATGGAACTGCACCCCGAACCAGGGGCGGCTGCGGTGCCGCAGGCCCATCACCACCCCGTCCTCGGCCCAGGCGTCGGCGACCAGGTCGGCTGGTAGCGGTTCGGCGACGCAGAGCGAGTGGTAACGGACGGCCACGAAATCCTGTGGCAGGCCGGTGAAGAGCCCGCCGTCATGCCGTATCCGGCTCAGGTGGCCGTGACGCGGCTGAGGTGCCGGCCCGACGGCGGCCCCGCAGAGGTGGCCCAGGGCCTGGTGGCCGAGGCAGACGCCGAGCACCGGCCGGCCGCTGTGGCGGATGACGTCCAGGCAGCGGCCGACGTCCTCCGGCACCTGTGGCCGGCCGGGACCGGGCGAAATGATCACCGCATCGAACTGTCGTGCGAACTCCGAGGTCAACCGCGGGCTGTCGTTCCGCAGCACCTGGGGCTCGACACCGTAGGTCTGGGCGATCAACTGATAGAGGTTGAAGGTGTACGAGTCGTAGTTGTCGATCAGCAGGGTCCGCACCGTCACGCCACCTCTGCCCGACCGGCGGTGCGTGCTTCCCGCCGGTCGGCGCCGGTGCGCTCCCGCGTGGCCGCACCAGCGCCGCGTTGCTCCCGAGTGCCCTGCTCCCGCAGGGCGAAGCGGCGGAGCTTCCCCGTCGGCGTCCGGGGCAGGGCGGCGAGGCGGGTGACGCCCCGGGGAACCTTGAACGGCGCCACCCGGCCGTCCAGCCAGCGAGCGAGTTCGTCCACGGTGGGGGTGGCGGCGCCGGGCGCCGGCACGACGAAGGCGTGCAGCCGGGTGGCACCGGTCCGGTCCGTCCGGGCGACCACCGCGGCCTCGGCGACCGTCGGATGCTCCTCGATGAGGTGCTCCACCGGCTGAGGTGCCAGCGTGATCCCGCCGACCATCTCCAGGTCGTCCACCCGGCCGTGCAGGGCGTACGTCCCGTCGCCGTGCCGGACCGCCAGATCCCGGGTACGCAGCCAACCGCCCACCAGGGTGCGGGCGGTCTCCTCCGGCCGGTTCAGGTACCCGGTCATGACCGTCTCCCCGGTGACCCAGAGTTCCCCCTCGACCTCGTCGGGCACCGCCACCCCGTCGCTGTCGAGCAGCCGGAGGCGATAGCCCGGGACCGGGCGTCCGACCGTGCCGATCCGGTGCTCATCCACCGTGTTCGCGCAGAAGGCGTGCCCGGCCTCGGTGGAGCCGACCTGGTTGAGCAGCGGGACGCCGAGCAGTTCCTCGGCCCGCACCGCGAGTTCCGGTCGCAGCGCCTCACCGGCGGAGACCGCGGCCCGCACACTGCCGAAGGCGGCTCGGTCACCGGCCGCCACGAGCTGGGCGTAGGACGTGGGCACCCCGTAGAGCAGGGTGACCCGGTGCTCGGTGACCAGCTCCGCGACCGCCTCGGGACTCGGTCGCTCCGGCAGCAGCACCGCCGACGATCCGGAGAACAGTGGGAAGACGAAGGCGTTACCGAAGCCGTAGGCGAAGTGCAGCTTGGAGATCGAGAGGGTGACGTCGTCGGCGTTGCTGCGTACCACCGCGAGCCCGGCGGACCGGTAGTACGCCTCCGGGTCGGCGTGCCGATGGACAGCTCCCTTCGGGTCACCGGTGGTGCCCGAGGTGTACTGCACGTACAGGGGATCGCTGCCGGCCACCGGCACCGCCGGGGCACGACTCACCCGGCCGGCCCGGTCGAGCAACTGGTTCGGGGAGAGCGTACGGACGGTGAACCGGTCCGCCAGCGACTCGGGGCAGAGCACGAGGGCCGGAGCGCAGTCGGCGACGAGCGCCGTGTGCTCCGGAGCGGCCAGCGCCGGGTTGACCAGGACAGCGACCGCTCCGGCCCGGGCCACGGCCAGGAACGAGACCACCCAGGCGGCGCTGTCGGGCAGGGCCAGGAGCACCCGGTCACCCGGTCTGATCCCTTCGGTGCTCAGTACCCGCGCGGCTCGGCCGGCCAGATCGTGGATCGACCCGTGGGACCAGGTCCGGCCCGGTTCGCGGACGGCGGGGCGGTCGGCCCAGCCGCGTTCCGCGCAGCGCCGTGCCAGGGTGGCCGCGAGATTCATGGCGAGAGCCCTTTCTGCTGCTGGCGGGTGCGCAAGTCCGGGGAATGCCGACGGGCGCGGAAGTCCGTGGAGAATGCAATTCGATCTCGACGGTAGATCGCCCCGAAGATGGGCGGCAAGTGTCTGATGCGATACCCCGGTGGCCGGGACATTTTTTTATCTGCCATCGGGATGTGCGCTCCCGAGGAATATGCTATGTGCCGGCCAGGGCCCCTGTTCGAAACGGTGCCAGCGTCCTGCGGCAGGGCACGCGGCGTCGGAAACTTAGGTGTTCCTTGGTACCCGTTCGGGTACCTCGCGTGGTAGCAGACAGGCGATTCCGCGCACTTGTTCGAGTTGAATGGCCTGCGATCCCGTGGCACCGTGAGCCGGGTGTCGTACAGATACCACGAGGTCAATTTCAGCGATTACGCAATCGAGCTGCACGGCGTGCGATATGACGCACGGGAGATCGAAGCTTCGGTGCGTGAGTGCGTGGCCGCCGCCGGAAACGTTTGCGCCGTCCAACCGGAGTACGGCGGGGAGCTGACGCTGATTCTGGAGACGGCTGGCGCCAGCGGACCGGAACTGGCCCGCCGGGTCATGGGCGCGGTGGTGGATCGGCACGGACTGGCCCCCGGCACCGTCTGCCTGGTGCCCCGTGGGGAGTTGGACGGAACGGGTCCGCCGGCCGGTACCAGCGATGACACCGCCTCCTGGCGGCACGAGGTGCTGCGGCGGCTCCGGGCCGGCGAGCTCACCGTGGCCTACCGGCACGAAACCCGGCCCGGCGACGACCGGTCCGCGCCGAGCGGCACCGGCGAGCCGCCGTCCGCCACCGTGGCCGGCGGCGGACCGGGGCCGGACGCCTCCCCGACGCAGGCCGGTCCCGGCCTGACCGCCGAGGCGATGCGCACCGACGTGGCCCGCCTGTTGGGGGTCGGGCCGACCGACATCGACCCGGACGTCGACCTGGTCGAGTTCGGCCTCGACTCGCTGCGCACGATGCAGCTGGTGAACCAGTGGCGGCGCGCCGGCACCGAGCTGACCTTCGCGGAGCTGGTCGAGAAGCCGGTACTGAACCGATGGTGGGAGCTGCTCGCGGCCGCCGGGCCCACGACCGGGACCGGATCGGCCGAACCAACGGACGGCGATCCGGTCGACGAGACCGAGCCGTTCCCGTTGACCCCGGTGCAGCACGCCTACTGGATCGGCCGCCGGGACGACCAGATCCTCGGCGGGGTCGGCTGCCACTTCTACGTCGAGTTCGACGGCGGCACAGCCGTCGGTACCCCGCCCGTCGACCCGGACCGGTTGGCGGAAGCCGTCCGCGCCCTGGTGCGCCGGCACGGCCTGCTGCGGGCCCGGTTCCTCGACGACGGCACCCAGCAGATCCAGCGTGAACCGGCCTGGCTCGGTCTGCTGGTGCACGACCTGCGTACCGCCGGTGCGGCCGAGGTCGACGCGGCGCTGGCCGCGGAACGGGACCAACTGGCGCACCGGCGCCTCGCGGTCGACCTGGGTGAGGTGTTCGACCTGCGCCTCAGCCTGCTGCCCGGCGGGCGTCACCGACTGCATCTGAACTTCGACCTGCTCGTCGCCGACGTCCTGAGCATCCAGATCATCCTGGCCGACCTGACCCGTCTCTACCGGGCGGGCCAGCAGGCCGACCTGCCGCCGCTGCCGTACGGCTTCCCGACGTACCTGGCGCGCCAGGAGAGCCGCCGCCGGCCGGCCCGTGAGCGGGACCGGGAGTACTGGCGCAAGCGCCTGCCCGACCTGCCGGACGGTCCGCAACTGCCGCTCGCCGTCGAGCCGGCGCTGGTCGAGACGACCCGGTTCCAGCGACGCGACCACCTGTTGGATCGGGCCGCGCGGGGGCGGCTGGAGCAGCTGGCCCGGCAGCACGGGGTCACCCTGCCGATGGTTCTCGCCACCGCGTACGCCGAGGTGCTCGGCGCCTGGAGCGCCGAGCAGCGGTTCCTGCTCAATCTGCCGCTCTTCGACCGGGAGGTCGTCGACCCCCACGTGGCGTGGATCGTCGCCGACTTCACGAACCTGCTCCCGATCGAGGTCGACCTGCGCGAGCCCAGCTCGTTCCGGCAGCGGGTACGCGGACTGCAGGAGCAGCTGCGGGCCGGGATCGGACACAGCGCGTACACCGGGGTCGAGGTGCTCCGGGATCTCGCGCGTAGCCGGACCGACGACCGCATCCCGGCACCGGTGGTCTTCACCAGCGCGATCGGCATGGGCGACCTGGTGGGCGAGGATGTGCAGCAGACCTTCGGCCGGCTCGGCTGGATGCTGTCGCAGACTCCGCAGGCCTGGCTGGACCACCAGGTGACCGAGCGCGACGGTGGCCTGTACCTGGTGTGGGACGCGGTGGCGGAGCTCTTCCCGCCCGGCGTACTCGACGACATGTTCGCCGGCTACCTGCGGTTGCTGGACTGGCTGGCCCGCGACGAGTGGGACGGACCGGCACCCGCGCTCCTCCCCGCGGCGCAGTCCGCCGTGCGCGACACGGCGAACGCCACCGACGGGAGGGTGCCGGACCGCCCGCTGCACGTGGACTTCTTCGACCGGGCGGCGGCCGACCCGGATCGGGCCGCGCTGATCGCGGCGGACCACGTGATCAGCTACGGCGAGCTGGCCGACCGCGCGCTGCGGATCGCCGCTGCCCTGCGTGAGCGGGGCATCGGGCGGGGCGACGTGGTGGGCGTGACCCTGCCGAAGAGCCCGGAGCAGATCGCGGCGGTGTTCGGCGTGCTGGCCGTCGGGGCGGCGTACCTGCCGGCCGGGCCGGAGCAACCGCCGGCCCGCCGGGCCCGGATGCTGCGGCGGGCGTCGGTACGGGTGGTGCTCACCGACGACGACGTCGCCGGTTGGCCGGACGGGATCGAGTTGGTGCCGGTCGCGACGACGGCGGCCCGGGAACCCCTCGCCGGCTGCCTCCCGGTGCCGGTGACCGACCCGGCGTACGTGATCTTCACGTCCGGCTCGACCGGCGAGCCCAAGGGGGTGGAGATCACCCACATCGCGGCCCGGAACACCGTCGACGATGTCAACGAGCGGTTCGACGTGGACCGGAGTGACCGGGTGCTCGCCGTCTCGGCGCTCGACTTCGACCTGTCGGTTTACGACATCTTCGGACTGCTCTCGGTCGGCGGGGCGCTGGTGCTGGTGGCGGAGGACGAGCGGCGGGACGCGTACCGCTGGGTCGAGCTCTGCCGCACCCACCGGGTGACCGTCTGGAACACCGTCCCCGCGCTGCTGGACATGCTGCTGCTGGCCGCCGGCGACCACGACCGGCCGGCCCGGACGTTGCCGGAACTGCGCCTGGTGCTGGTCTCGGGCGACTGGATCGGTCTCGACCTGCCGGGACGCGCCGTCACCGCCACCGGTGACTGCCGGTTCGTCGCCCTCGGCGGCGCCACCGAGGCGGCGATCTGGTCGAACCACGTCGAGGTGACCGAGGTGCCCGCCCACTGGCCGAGCGTTCCCTACGGCCGCCCGCTGCGGAACCAGCGGTACCGGGTCGTCGACGCGCAGGGCCGGGACCGGCCCGACTGGGTTCCCGGCGAGCTGTGGATCGGCGGCTTGGGGGTCGCCACCGGCTACCGGGGGGACCCGGAGGCGACCGGACGCTCCTTCGTGACGGTTGCCGGCACCCGCTGGTACCGCACCGGTGACCTGGGCCGGTACTGGCCCGACGGCACGCTGGAGTTCCTCGGCCGGACCGACCACCAGGTGAAGATCCGCGGCCACCGGATCGAGCTGGGCGAGGTCGAGGCCGCGCTGCTGGCCCATCCGGCGGTGGCCGCCGCCGTGGTGCTCGCGGTCGGCCAGCCGACCCGCCTGGCCGCGACCATTGTTCCGCGTCCGGAGGCGGCGGCGGACGATGCCGAGGAGGGGCTGTTCGCCTTCCTCCGGGACCGGCTTCCCGCCCACTCGGTCCCGGCCAGCGTCACCAGCGTCACCGAACTGCCGTTGACCAGCAACGGGAAGGTGGACCGTCGGGCTCTCGCGGCCCAGGTCGAGGATGCCACCGCACCGGTACCGGTGGAGCCGCCCCGGCCCGGAATCGAGGAGACGGTAGCCAGGATCTGGGCGGAACTGCTCGGAACCCCCGCCGTGAGCCGGTGGGACAACTTCTTCTCGCTCGGCGGGGACAGCCTGCTCGCCACCCGGATGATCTCCAAGCTGCACGCCGCGGGCTTCACCGGCGCCGAACTCGGCCGGCTGTTCCACACCGCGGAACTGGCCAGCTTCGCCGCCGACCTCCGGCACGGCGGCCCGCAGCGGCCGACGCCGACGTTGCGGCCCGATCCGGAGCACCGGCACGACCCGTTCCCCCCGACCGACGTGCAGCGGGCCTACTGGATCGGCCGTACGGACACCTTCGCCCTGGGCGGTGTCGGCTGCCACTTCTACACCGAGTACGACGGCGCCGGGATCGACCTGGACCGGCTCACCGACGCCTGGAACCGGGTCATCGAGCGGCACGAGATGCTCCGGGCGGTCTTCCTGCCCAACGGTGAGCAACGGATCCTCCCCAGCGTGCCGAGGTTCGAGATCCCGGTCGTCGTGGTCGGGCCCGGCGACGCCGAGGAGGTGCTCGCGCGGCAGCGGGACGCGATGTCGCACCAGGTCCTCGACGCCGGCCGCTGGCCGCTGTTCGACGTCCGGGCGGTGCGCTACGGCGACCGGACCCGACTCGCGGTGAGTATCGACAGCATCCTCATCGACGCGCTCAGCGCGATGATCCTGATGCGTGAGGTGGACACCTTCTACCGCCGGCCCGACGCCGAGCTGCCGCCGGTCGGCGTCTCGTTCCGCGACTACGTGCTCACCGCCGGGCCGGACGAGACCAGTCGGACCGAGTCCGAGTCGTACTGGTCGGGCCGGGTCGACGACCTGCCCGAGGGCCCGGCCCTGCCGCTGGCCCGGGATCCCGCCACCGTCCAGCGGCCCCGCTTCCTCCGGCGGGAGCAGCAGCTTCCGCAGTCGCGGTGGCACCGGCTGCGGGAGCTGGCGCAGCGGTACGGGCTGACCGGCTCGACCCTGCTGGCCACCGCCTTCGCCGAGGTGCTCGGTGCCTGGAGCGCCCGGGGCGAGCTCACCGTCAACGTGACCCTCTTCGACCGTCGGGACGTGCACCCGGACATCGATGCCGTGCTCGGCGACTTCACCTCGTTGCTGCTTGTGGGCTACCGGCCCGAACCGGGCGAGAGCTGGCTCGACGCCGCCCGCCGGATGCAGCGGAGGATGGGCGAGGACCTGGCGCACAGCGACGTCTCGGCGGTGTGGGTGATGCGGGAGCTGGCCCGGCGCCGGGGCAGCCTCGACGTCAGCATGCCGGTGGTCTTCACCAGCACGATCGGGGTCACCGACGACGTCGTCGTCGAGCCCTCCTTCGCCGAACGGGTCTGGGGGATCTCGCAGACCCCGCAGGTCTGGTTGGACCACCAGGTGGTGGAGCGGGACGGTGGTCTGCTGCTGGTCTGGGACGCCGTCGAGGAGCTGTTCCCCGCGGGCGTTCTGGACGCGATGTTCTCGGCGTACATGCGCCTGCTGGAGTGGCTCGCCGAAGGCCACTGGGAGGTGCCGGTGCCGGCGCTGCTCCCACCCGAGCAGCGGATCGTGCGGGCCGACGTGAACGCGACGGCTGGACCGGTACCCGACGGGTTGCTGCACACCGCGTTCTTCCGGCGGGCCGCCGAGGCCCCGGAGCGGGTCGCGCTGCTCGGCGCGGGCGGTGAGCTTTCCTACGGCGAACTGGCCGGACAGGCGCTCCGGGTGGCCGGTGCGCTGCTCGGGCACGGTGTCCGCCCTGGTGACCCGGTCGGGATCACGCTGCCCAAAGGGCCGGAGCAGGTGGTCGCGGTCCTCGGCGTACTGGCCGCCGGGGCGGTGTACGTGCCGTGCGGGGTGGAGCAGCCACCGCTGCGCCGGGACCGGATCTTCGCCGACGCCGGGGTGCGCCTGGTCCTCACCGACACCGCCGCCCGGGACTGGCCGGAGACCGTGCGGGCGCTGCCGCTCACCGATGCGGTCCGGGCCACCGCGACGGCCGGTCCGGTGCCGCTGGGCCCGGACTCCCCGGCGTACGTGATCTTCACCTCCGGCTCGACCGGGCAGCCGAAGGGCGTGGAACTCACCCACCGCGCGGCCGGGAACACCGTCGACGATGTCAACGAGCGGTTCGCGGTACGGGAGACGGACCGCGTCCTCGCCGTGTCCGCGCTCGACTTCGACCTGTCGGTGTACGACATCTTCGGGCCGCTCGCCGCCGGTGGTGCCGTGGTGCTCCCCGCCGAACGGGAGCGGCGGGAACCCCGGGCCTGGCTGCGACTGTGCCGCGAGCACCGGGTGACGCTGTGGAACAGCGTCCCGGCGCTGCTGGACATGCTGCTGGTGGCGCTCTCCGGCGACGCACCGGCCCCGGCGCCGGGGCTGCGGCTGGTCCTGGTCTCCGGCGACTGGGTGGGGGTGGACCTGCCGGGCCGGGTGGCGGCGGCGTTCGACGGCTGCCGGTTCGTGGCGCTCGGCGGTGCCACCGAGGCCGCCATCTGGTCCAACGCCATCGAGGTCACCGAGGTGCCGCAGACGTGGACCGCCGTCCCGTACGGCCTGCCGCTGCGCAACCAGCGGTACCGGGTGGTCGACGACCGGGGCCGGGACTGCCCCGACTGGGTTCCGGGGGAGCTGTGGATCGGAGGCACCGGAGTGGCCACCGGGTACCGCAACGACCCGGAGCGCACGCGGGAACGTTTCGTCGACTACGCCGGAGAGCGTTGGTACCGCACCGGGGATCTGGGCCGCTACTGGCCCGACGGCACGCTCGAGTTCCTCGGTCGGACCGACCACCAGGTGAAGGTTCGTGGGCACCGGATCGAGCTGGGCGAGGTGACCGCGGCGCTGGCCGCCTACCCCGCGCTGAACGCGGCCGCCGCCGTCGCGGTCGGCCGGCCGCCCCGGCTGGTCGCCTTCGGCGTACCCGAGGCCGGTCGGGGCGACGAGGACCTCGCCGGACTTGAGGAGTTCGTCGCCGCTCGGCTGCCGAGCTACGCGGTGCCCGGCGTCTGCCTCCTGCTGGACGAGCTGCCGCTGACGGCCAACGGCAAGGTCGACCGGTCCGCCCTGGAGAAGCTGGCCGAGGAGGACGGTGCACCGGTCGAGCCCGGCGAGCCGCCCCGGGGCGAGGTCGAGGAGGCGGTCGCGGCGATCTGGGCCAGCCTGCTGGACCTGCCCGGCGTGGGCCGGGAGGAAAACTTCATCGCCCTCGGCGGCGACAGTCAACTCGCCGCCCGGCTCGCCGCGGCGCTGCGCGATCGGTTCGGGGTGGACATCTCGTTGCGGCAGCTCTTCGCCGCTCCCACCGTCGCCGGGACGGCACGGCTGATCGATGGTTTTGAGGAAGGCGCGCTATGACCCGCTCGACGACCACACCGACGCCCGCCGAGCTGATCGCCGACCTGCGCGATCTCGGCATGCAGCTCTGGGCGGACGACGGCCAGCTCCGCTTCCGGGCGCCCAGAGGGGTACTCACCCCGGAGCGTCGGGAACAGCTCACCGCCAACCGGGAGGCCGTGCTGGCGTGCCTGGACGCGGAGACCACCACCGTGACACCCGACCCGCAGCACCAGCACGATCCGTTCCCGCTCACCGACGTGCAGTTGGCGTACCTGCTCGGCCGGCGGGACGCCTTCGACTACGGCGACGTGCCCTGCCAGGTCTACGCCGAGATGGAGTATCAGTCGCTCGATCCGGCGCGGCTGGAGGAGGCGTGGAACCTGTTGGTGCGCCGCCACGGCATGCTGCGCGCCGGCTTCGACCTCGACGGGTACCAGCAGGTACGGCCGGAGGTGCCCCGGTACCGGATCGCGGTGACCGACCTGCGGGGTGCCGCAGCGGATGAGGTGGGCTCCGCGCTGCGCGCCACCCGGGACGAACTGGACCACCGGGCGTACGACCCACGACAGTGGCCGCTGTTCGAGCTGCGACTGACCCGTACCGACGATCGAACCATCCTGCACGTCTCGGTGGACTTCCTGATCGCCGACTACCTAAGCATCCAGGTGCTCCTCGACGAGCTGCACCAGGCGTACGACGGACTGGAGCTGCCGGAGCTGGAGATCACCTTCCGGGACTACCTGCTCGCCGAGCGCGGCAACCGGGAGGGGAGCCGGTACGAGCGGGACCGGGCCTACTGGCTGGACCGCCTGCCTGAGCTACCGGGGGCGCCGGAGCTGCCGGTCCGGCAACGCGGCGACGCCGACCACGCCGGCCGTCCGGATCATCAGCGGACACCGGGCCGGTTCCGCCGGCTGGCCACCACCCTGCCGGCACAGCGCTGGACGGAGCTGCGGCGGGCGGCCCGGGAGCAGCGGCTCACCCCCTCGACCGTGGTGCTCGCGGCGGTCGCCGAGGTGATCGGCCGGTGGAGCAGCAACCCCCGGTTCTGTCTCAACCTGACCCTGCTCAACCGGGAGCCGGTGCATCCGCAGATCGGGCAGCTGGTCGGTGACTTCACCACGGTCAGCCTCCTGGCGGTGGACACCGCTCCGGAGCACGGCTTCGCCGAGCGGGCCCGTGCGGTGCAGGACCGGCTCTGGGCGGACATGGACCATCGCCAGTTCAGTGGCGTGTCGGTGATGCGGGAACTGGCCCGCGAACGCGGCAGGTCCGCGGCGTTGATGCCGGTCGTCTTCACCAGCACCCTCGGCCTGGGCGAGGAGTCCGATTCGGAACCCGCGGCCGGGTTGAGCGGCAGGGTCGGCTACGGCCGCAGCCAGACCCCCCAGGTCTGGATCGACGCCCAGGCCCTGGTCGAGCAGGGAGCGCTGACCGTCCGCTGGGACGTCCGCGAGGGGATCTTCCCCGATGGCGTGGTCGACGACATGTTCGGCGAGCTTTCCGCGTTCCTGCACCGGCTCGCCACCGAACCGGCGGTCTGGCAGCTACCGTCCCCGATCGACCTGCCGTCCACGCAGCACCGGGTCAGGGCCGCCGCCAACGACACCGCCGGGCCACCACCCGAGGGGCTGCTGACCGACGACGTGGTCGCGGCCGCCCGACGGTACCCGGACCGGGTCGCGGTGACCGGACCCGGCGGCGGCATGACCTACCGGGAGCTGCTCGGCCGGGCCTCGGGAGTGGCCGCCGCGCTCCGGTCCGACGGCTGCCAGCCGGGGGAGATCGTGGCCCTGGCGATGGAGAAGGGCTGGGAGCAGGTGGTGGGGGTGCTCGGCGTGCTGCTCGCCGGCGGCGCCTACCTGCCGCTGGACGCCGCTCAGCCGCCGGCCCGGCGGGACCGGATCCTCGCCGATGCCGGGGTCCGGCGGGTGCTGGGCCAGTCCTGGTCGCCGACGCCGCCACCGCCGGGCACGCTCTTCGTCGACGCTGTCGACCCCGGCCCGGCTGACGTCCCGAATCCCGGCCGCCACCCGGACGACCTGGCTTACGTGATTTACACCTCGGGCTCCACCGGCACGCCGAAGGGCGTGATGATCTCGCACCGGGCGGCGTTGAACACCGTCCACGATGTCAACCGCCGCTTCGACGTCACCGCCGACGACCGGGTGCTCGCCCTGGCGGGGCTCGGCTTCGACCTCTCGGTGTACGACATCTTCGGGCTCCTCGGCCTCGGCGGACAGTTGGTGCTGCCGGCGGCCGACCGCCGAGGCGACCCGGCACACTGGGCGGAACTGCTCGCCGAACACCGGGTGACCGTCTGGAACTCGGTACCCGCGCAGTTGCAGCTACTCGCTGACTACCTGGCGGTGGAGCCCCGGGCGGATCTCGACGCGTTGCGGCTCGCCCTGCTCAGCGGGGACTGGATTCCGGTCGGCCTTCCCGACCGGGCCCGGGAGCTGCTGCCCGGACTGCGCCTGGTCAGCCTGGGTGGTGCGACCGAGGCGGCGATCTGGTCGATCTTCCACCCGATCGGCGAGGTGGACCCGGGCTGGCGGAGCATCCCGTACGGCCGGCCGCTGACCAACCAGAGCTTCCACGTGCTGGACCGATGGCAGCGTCCCAGTCCGGATCACGTCCCGGGCGAGCTGCACATCGGCGGGGCGGGCCTGGCCCTGGGCTACCTCGGCGACCCGGAGCGGACCGCCGAGCGCTTCGTCGACCATCCGCGGCACGGCCGGCTCTACCGCACGGGAGACGTCGGGACGTACCACCCCGACGGGACTCTGGAGTTCCTCGGTCGACAGGACCGTCAGGTCAAGATCAGGGGACACCGGATCGAGCTGGCCGAGGTCGAGGCGGCGCTGGCCACCGCCGAGGGGGTCGCGGCCGCGCATGTGCTGGTGGACGGGACGGAGGCGATGCGTCGACGGCTCGTCGCCTTCGTGCAGACCGCGGCCGGAGTCGCGGACCGTCCGGACGACGAGCGGCATCGGCTGCTCGCCGCCGCGGCCACCGCCGGCGAGGCGACCACCGACGCCGTCGACGCGGCCGAGTTGGCCGAGTTCATGCGCCGGCTGGACCGGGCCGGTCTGCTCGGGATGCTGCGTGCGCTCGCGGAGCGGGGCCTCTTCCGGTCGCCGGAGGAGACCCACGACACGGCGGAGATTCTCGACCGGACCGAGACCGCTCCCCGGCACCACCGGCTGGTCCGGCGCTGGCTCAACGCCCTGGTCCGGGCCGGGTTGCTCACCGAACGCGACGGCCGGTACGCCGCCTGCCGCCGGATCGGCGCGGACGATCTGCGGGACGCCTGGGCGGCCGTGGACGAGTTGCAGCGGGAGGACCAGTATCCGGCGAAGCTGATCGACTACTTCCGGACCAGCACCGAGTCGCTGCCGCGGCTGCTGCGCGACGAACTGGACCCGCTGCCGCTGCTCTTCCCCGAGGGGCGGCTCGACATCTCCTACGCCGCCTACCGCGACAACGTGATCAGCCGGTACGTCAACCACGCGGTGGTGGGCCTGCTGCGGGAGCTGACCGAGAGCCGGCCGGAGACGCTGCGGGTGCTGGAGGTCGGAGCCGGTGTGGGCGGCACCAGCACGGTGCTGATCCCGGCTCTCGCCGACGCCGATGTGGACTATCTCTTCACCGACGTGTCCCAGTTCTTCCTCACCGAGGCGCAGCAGCGCTTCGGTGACCGGGCGTCGTACGGGCTGCTGGACATCAACACCGACCCGAGGGCCCAGGGTTACCTGCCGAACAGCTTCGACGTCGTGCTCTGCGCCAACGTGCTGCACAACTCCCGGGACGCGGCGCTGGTGCTGGGCCGGCTCCGTGAGCTGCTCGCTCCCGGTGGGTGGCTGGTCTTCATCGAGACCACCCGGGAGAACGTGCAGATCATGACGTCGATGGAGTTCATGATGCCGGAGAAGGATCCGGCCAAATGGGACTACGACGACCTGCGGCGCGGCCGGGACCAGACCTTCCTGGACGTGGCGCAGTGGCGGGGACTGCTCACCGGGGCCGGTGCGGACCTACTGCTCGACCTGCCCGGTGCCGGCGACGTGACCGAACCGCTCGGCCAGCACGTCTTCGCCGCCCGGTTCAAGGCGGACCGGGCGGACGTCCGCCCGGCCGACCTGCTGCGCCACTGCGCCGAGCGGGTACCCGAATACATGCTCCCCGCGCAGGTGCAGGTCGTCGACGCGCTGCCGCTGACCGGTAACGGCAAGGTCGACCCGGCGGCGCTGGCCAGCTGGGTGGTCCGGGACGGCACCGCCGCCCAGCCGGTGGACGCCGCCCCGTCCGACGAGTTGGAACAGCGGATCGCCGCGGTCTGGGCGGACCTGCTCCAGGTGCCCCGGGTCGGCCGGGAGCAGGACTTCTATCAGCTGGGCGGCGACTCCCTGCTGACCGCGCGGCTGGCCGGCCGGCTCCGGGAGGAGGTGCCCGAGGCGGGCGAGGTTCCGTACGACACCCTGCTCCGGGTGGTCCTCAACCGGCCCACGGTGGCCGCCCTCGCCGAGCATCTGCGGGCCGGGCGACACCCGGTCGACGATCCGGGCGCTCCGGCGCAGCGGAGTTCTCCCCTGCTGCCGCTGGTCGACACGCCCGGTGACGAGGTGCGGGTGCTGGTGCACGACGGGGTCGGGACGCTGGCCGCGTACCGGAACCTGGTGCCATTGCTGGGCGGTTCCGGACCGGTGGTCGGTCTGGCGGTGACCGGCGACGACCCGTACCAGAGCGAGGATCCGGTCGGGCTGGTCGAGCGCCGGGCCGGCGACTACACCCGCAGGCTGCTGGAGGCCGGCGCCGCCCGGTTCCACGTGGTCGGCTACTGCATGGGCGGCCTGCTCGCGCTGGAGGTCGCCCGGCAGCTCACCGAGTCCGGTGCCGAGGTAGCCAGCCTCACCATCATCAGCAGCTACAGCCTGCCGCACACCATCGAGGACGAGCTGGTGCTGGAGTACGTCTTCGCCCGGCTGCTCGACCTGGACACCGAGGCGTTGGGCTACCCGGACGACGAGGCGACCGCCCGTGCCTTCCAGGAGGTCCTGGCGCGTACCCCCGGCCGGGTCCCGGCCGGGGCGCTGGACGGGCTGACCGGTGACCCGGCTCTGACCGGGGCTTCGGCGAAGTTCGCGGCGCTGCGGCAGACGCCTCAGCCGGGCCGACTGGCCGCCGTGGAGCGGCTGTTGAGCGGTCGGTCCGAGGCCGGGACCGTCCCGGTGGAACTGGGCGGTCTCTACGACCTCTACCGGCACAGCATGAGCGCGGTGACCCGGCACGAGGCCACGCCGTACGCCGGGGACATCACGTTCCTGCGGGAGCGGGAGGACACCGGGTTCCTGCCCTGGCTGCGGCGGGACATGACCGACTACTGGCGGGACGTCTGTCTGGGCGACCTGTCCGTGGTGGACGTCCCCGGCGACCACTTCTCCTGCCTGCGCCCACCGCACGTCGAGCGGGTCGCCGACGTGTTGGCCGAGGTACACCGGGAGGCGCGGTGACCAGCCCGGTGGTCGGGGTGCTCGGCTGTTACGGCGCGGTCGGGTCGGCGGTGGTCGAGCTGTTGGCGTCGGCGGATGTCCGGCTGCGGCTCGGCGGCCGGCGGCCCGGGCCGCTGACCGAGGTCGCCCGGGAGACCGGCGTACCCCGGGAGGCCACCGCCGTCGTGGACGCCGCCGACCGGTGCCGCCTCGCCGAGTTCGCGGCCGGCTGCGCGGTCGTCGTCGACTGCACCGCCCCGGCGTACCGGGCCGAGGCCGGTGTGGTGCGGGCGGCGGTGGCCGCCGGGGCCGACTACGTCGGTGCGGCCGGTGAGCACCGGTACCCCGGCCTGCCCACCGGCCGCCGCGTCGTGGTCGGCGCGGGGATGACACCGGGGTTGACCTTCGTGCTGCCCCGGGCGCTGGCCGCCACGGGATTCGACCGGCTCGACCGGCTGACCGCCTACTCCGGCGGGCGCGACCGTTTCACGCCCGGCGCCGCGCGGGACTACGTGGCCGGGATGGTCGAGGGGGCCGGTCGGTCGCTGGCCGCGTGGCGGGGCGGTCGCCGGGTGCCGGGTGCGCTGACCCCGCTGGACCGGGTCGAGCTGCCGTACTTCCCGGGCCGGGTCACCGCGCATCCGTTCCTCAGTACCGAGGCCGAGCGGCTGGCGGCCACGCTCGGGCTCGCCGAGGTGCGCTGGTACCACGTCTTCGACGGGGAGCAGGCGCTGCGGGCACTGAGCACCGTGGACCCCGCGGACATCGACCCGGCCGCGGACCGACTGGTGCGGGCGGCCGAGTTGGAGACCTTCGGCAGGTCGACGTACCAGCTCATCGTCCTGCAACTCGACGGGGCCGCGCAGGGTCGCCCGGTGACCCGGACGCTGGCGCTGCGCGCGGCGGACAGCTACCGGCTGACCGCGGAGGCGGCGGTCCTCGCCGTCCGGGCGGTCCTGGCCGGTGCGGTGCCGCCCGGTTCGCACCACGCGGGCGAGGTGCTCGATCCGGCCTGGGTGATGGAGCGGCTGGCGGCCGCGCCGAGCGTACGCCAGCTGGAGGTTGTCGACCGGCCGGCGGCGGTCGAGGAGGGTGCGCTGTGACCGGGAACGTGGTGGTCTGCGGAACCGGCTTCGGCCGGGTCTACCTGCGGGCCTTGGAACGTGCCGAGCCGTCGCTGCGATTGGCCGGTGTGCTGGCCCGTGGCAGCGCCCGCTCGGTGGCCTGCGCCGAGCGTTCCGGGGTGCCGCTCTACACCGATCCGGACGATCTCCCTCCGGAGGTCGACCTCGCGGTGGTCGCGGTCTACGCCGGGGTGAACGGCGGTGCCGGCACCGAGCTCGCGCAGCGGCTGATGGGGCGCGGCATCCATGTCCTCCAGGAGGGGCCGGTGCATCAGGACGAGCTGACCGCAGCCCTGCGTACCGCCCGCCGGGCCGGGGTGATGTACCAGGTCAGCACCCACTACGTGGAGGTGGAGCCGGTCCGGCGGTTCATCGCCGTGACCCGGGCGCTCGCCGCCAAGCAGCCGCTTCTTCATCTCGACGCGACCTGCGGGCTCCAGGTCTTCTATCACCTGTTCGACATCCTGCGGCTGGCGCTGGGCGGGCTTCGTCCGTGGTCGTTCGCGGAGCCGGTGCCGTCAGCCGGCGGGTTCGCCACCCTGGTCGGTGAGGTGCACGGCGTGCCGGTGACCCTGCGGGTACAGAACCAGCTGCACCTGAGGGACCCGGACAACCACGCCCACCTGCTGCACCGAATCAGTGTCGGCGCGTCGGGCGGGAACCTGACCCTGGTGAACACCCATGGCCCGCTCATCTGGAGCCCACGTCCGCACTTTCCGGAGCAGGGACAGGCCGGCAGTCGGCTAGACGAGAGTCCGGGTGAGCACCTGGACTACCCGAGTGCCAGCCCGCTCGGACCGGCCGAGGCACCCAGCTACCGGAGCATCCTGGGGGAGCTGTGGCCGGCGGCGGCCGGCCGGACGCTGGCCGGGTTGCACCGCGCGGCCCGGGACGGTGCCGACCCGCTCCCGATCGGGCAGCCCCAACTCGCCGTCGCGGGAGCCTGGCGGGACGCGAGCCGCCGTCTCGGCCCCCCGGAGTCGCTCGACGGGCCCGCGCCCCGACCGCTGTCCGTGAAGGAGGTCGAAGTCCCGTGATGATCACAAGTGGTCAGCGCTGGTTGCGCCGGCTCACCACCGCGGACGCGCCGGGCGGGCGGCCGCGGGTACGACTGGTGGCGCTTCCCCATGCCGGCGGGGCCGCGAGCTTTTACCATAGGTGGGCACGGCTGCTGCCGAGGGATGTGGAGCTCATGGCGGTCCAGTACCCGGGCCGGCAGGACCGCGCCGACGAGCCGTGCGCGGTGACCATGCCGGAACTGGCCGACCCGATCGCGGCTGCCCTGGCGTCGATGGCCGGGCCGACGATGGCCGTCTTCGGACACAGCATGGGGGCGGCGGTCGCCGTCGAGGTCACCCGACGGCTGGAGGAGCGAATCGGGCGTCCCCTGCTACGGCTGTTCGTATCCGGCCGCCCCGCTCCGCACCGGCAGCGTCCCACCGCGGTGCACGAGGGGGGTGACGACGCGCTCCTGGCGGATCTGCGCCGGCTCGGCGGGACCGACGAGTCCCTGCTCGCCCAGCCGGGGCTGCGGGAGATGGTGTTGCCGAGCCTGCGCGCCGACTACCGGTTGATCGAGCGGTACCGGCCCGCCACAGCGGCACCGCTGCGTACCGCGATCACCGCGCTCTGCGGCGACCGCGATCCGGAGGTGAGTCCCGAGGAGGCGGCCGCCTGGCGGGAGCAGACCAGCGGCGACTTCCGCGCCCAGGTGCTCGACGGTGACCACTTCTACGTCACCGAACGGCCGGTCGCGGCGGTCCGGGCGGTCCTGGCGGACGTGCGACCACGTTTTCCGCTGGCGACGGCCTGGCCGTCGACGCCGTGATCAATTTAGATCAAAACGGCTTTTTGTGTTTCGCCGGCTACTTCCGGTGAAATAGATGAGGAAACCCTATCGAAAGGATAAATCATGACAACGATCACTCAGGACCTGGAGAAGGAACTCTTCGCCCTGGAGCAGGAGGGGTGGCGGGCCATCTCGTCGGCCAACGGCGACTTCTACCGCCAACTGGTCACCGCGCAGACCCTCGTGGTGGAGCACGACGGGATCTCCACCGGCGACGACCTGGTCGCCGAGATCGACGGGAACACCTCGCCGTTCACCGGCTTCACCCTCGACGAGCAGCGGATCGTCCCGGTCAGTGACGACACCGCCGTGATCACCTATCGGGCGATCGCCGAGGTGAGCGGCCGAGGAACCTTCCGGCTCTACATGTCCAGCCTCTGGCAGCGCCAGGCGGACGGCTGGAAGCTGCTGTTCCATCAGCAGACGCCGATGTCCAACCAGGAGAGCTGAGACCAACGACGGTGCCGGCCCTCGCGCTGGCCGGCGGCCCCGGAGAGGACGAAGCGGTGACACAACCCGGCATCGAGGTCGAACACCTCCGCAAGGAGTTCGGCGACAAGGTCGCCGTGGCGGACATCTCCTTCACGGTGCCCGGCGGAACCCTGCTCGGTCTGCTCGGCTCGAACGGAGCCGGCAAGACCACGGTCATCAACTGCCTCACCACGCTTGTCGAGCCGGACGGCGGCCGGGCGGCCGTCGCCGGCCACGACGTGGTGGCACAGCCCCGGCAGGTCCGCGAGTCGATCGCCCTGACCGGCCAGTTCGCCGCCCTCGACGAGGTGCTGAGCGGACGGGAGAACCTCGTCCTGTTCGGCCGCCTGCTCCGGCTCGGCCGAACCCGGGCCCGGCAGCGCGCCGAAGAACTCCTCGACCGGTTCCGCCTGACCGAGGCGGCCGACAAGCCGGTCAAGAGCTACTCGGGAGGGATGCGCCGTCGCCTGGACCTGGCCGCCAGCCTGGTGGTCGAGCGGCCGGTGCTCTTCCTCGACGAGCCCACCACCGGGCTCGACCCGCGCAGCCGGGAGGAGATGTGGCAGCTCATCCGCCAGCTTCGCGACGGCGGCAGCACCGTCCTGCTGACCTCTCAGTACCTCGAAGAGATCGACCGCCTGGCCGATCGGGTCGTGGTGCTGGACGACGGGCAGGTGATCGCCGAGGGGACCACCGACGAACTCAAGGAGCGGGTCGGCGGCCAGGTGTGCGAGATCGAGGTCCCGGTTCCCGAAAAGGAGGCTGCCGCCGCCGCACTCCGTTCCGGCCTGGGCGAGGTCGCCGAGCGCGACGGCGCGCTCGTCGTGCCGGCGCCTCGTGCCCGGACGCTGGCCGACGTGGTCCGGCTGCTGGAGGAGGCGGGCATCGAGGCCGAGAACGTGGCCCTGCGCAAACCCACGATGGACGAGGTCTTCTTCGCCTTCACCTCCGACGGGACGCAGCGGCCGAGCGCGGAGAGGTCCGGGGTATGACGGCGGCGACCGGCACCGAGCACGGCATCGGGAACCTGGTCGCCCAGGGCTCCGCACTCGCCGGCCGGAACCTGCGGCAGCGGGCCAGCGCCGAGATGCTTGTCGTGTTCGGCGTGTTCCCGGTGATCTTCGTGTTCGGGTTCCTGCTGCTCTTCGGCCGGCTCTTCGCCGAGCGTGGGCTGGACTACGCCCAGTTCCTGCCGCCGGCGATCGTCGCGCAGTGGATGTTCACGGTGGCGAACACGTCGGGCGCCGCCTCCGCCGCCGACCGGGCCTCGGGGATGCTCACCCGCTGCCTGTCGATGCCGGTCAACCGGGCGGCGGTGGTGGTCGGCCGGCTCGCCTCGGACGCGGTCTGGGCGGTACTCGCGGTGGTGGTGATCAGTGCCACCGGCTACGTCGCGGGGTTCCGGTTCCAGGGTGGAGCCTTGGCCGTACTCGGCTTCGTGCTGCTCGCGGTGGCGTTCGCGTTGACCTTGACCGCGGCGACGACCGCGGTGGGCCTCTCCTCGACCGATCCGGAGGCGGTGGCGGCGACACTGAACCTGCCGTACCTGGCCCTGATCATGCTCTCCACCGCGTTCGTGCCGGCCGACGCCTTCCCCGGTTGGCTGGAGCCGGTGATCAGGTACTCCCCGGTCTCGGTGGTCATCGAGGCCCTGCGGTCGCTCGCCTCGGCGACGCCGTCCTGGGGCCCGGTCTGGCCGGCGGTCGCCTGGCTGGCGGGGCTTCTGGTGATCTTCTCGTGGGCGGCCGCGCGCACATTCAGGAGGGCTCGATGAGTGTCGCGTACGAAGCGTCGGTCCTGGCCGGACGGAACCTGCGCCGGTTCCTGCGCAGCCCACGGCTGCTCGGTGACGCCATCAGCTTTCCGCTGATCCTGCTGGTGTTGCTGCTGGTGATGTTCGGCGAGGTGGTCGGTGGGGCGACCGACGAGCCGTACATCGCGCGGCTGGCCCCGGGCATCGTGTTGTTCAGCGTCGCCTACAGCTGCGTGGGCACGGCCGTCGGTTTCCACGCCGACGTGCACGGCGGGTTCCAGGGGCGGCTGCGAACCATGCCGATCGCTCGGATGTCCCCCCTGCTCGGCCGGATGGCCGGCGACGTGGTCAAGTTCGTGCTGGTCACCGTGGTGACCGTCGCGGTGGGCTACCTACTCGGGTTCCGGTTCGAGCAGGGCGTTCCGGCGGCGGTCGGCTTCCTGCTGGTGGCGCTGCTGTTCGCGCTCATCTTTCTATGGTTGGCCCTGGTGGTGGCCCTGACCGCCCGCAGCGCGGAGGCGGCGGCGAGTGCCCTGAACGCGCCGGTCACCCTGCTCCTGCTGGTCTCCACCTGCCTGGTGCCGTTGTCGGCGTTCCCGGGTTGGGCCCAGCCGGTGATCCGGGCCAACCCGTTGAGCTGCGCGCACGCCGCGCTGGTCGGTCTCTCCTCGGGAGGGCCGGTCCTGGTGCCGGTGCTGCAGACCCTGGCCTGGGTGCTCGGTGCCACGCTGCTGCTGGGTCCGTTGGCGCTGCGGCTCAGCCGGCGATGACCGCCGACCGCGCCGAGCCACCCGTGTGGACGGGTGGCTCAGCGCCGGCGGTCTCACGAGCGGAGCAGCTCGATCAGCTCGTACCGCAACTCGCCGTCCGGGTACTCGCCGACGGCACACCGGCGGGTCACCGGCCGCCAGCCGTGTTCGGCGGCGATTCGGCCGAGCATCGCCGGATCGCCCAGGTCGGCGAAGCCGAGCAGGACCCGCCCGCCCGGAGCCAGATGCCGCCCGACGGTACCCAGAAACGCCGTGTGCGCCGCGTACCCCGGGTCGAAGAAGGCCCGGTCCAGCAGGTCGTCCGGCGACTGACCGGGGGCGGTACCGACGAAGTTCGAGTTCCAGAAGATCAGGTCGAAGCGTTCGTCCTCGGCCAGCGGCTGGAACATGTCGCCGCACCGGGCGGTCACCCGGTCGGCGACGCCGTGTCGCTCGGCGTTGCGCCGGGTGTTCTCCACGGCCGCGGCACTGATGTCGAGCGCGGTGACCGCCGCGCAGCCGCGCTGCGCGGCGATGACGGAGAGATAGCCGGTACCGCAGCCCATTTCACAGAACGATCCGCCGATGGGATAGCTGAGCCACTCGGCGTACAGGGCGGCGGAGGGGGTCAGGTGTGGCGCGTAGACCCCGGGAAGGAGATCCCACTCCTGCCCCAGCAGTTCGAAGGTCTGGGGCTCGACGATGTCCTGATGCCGGTCCCGCAGGCGCAGGACCAGGTCTTGATTCCGGGAATCCAAGTATCTGCCCCCTTTCCGGTACCGGGAGCATAAACACAGGAGGACGGTACGGTGCGAGTCGAACGGCGAGTACCCAGGCAACAGGCGAAAGATCCCCAGTGGATCGGAGTCGACCCGCTGCGACGGTTCCAGGACTGGCGTGCGGACTGGGTCGCCCGATGTCCCGCCGACCCGGCAGCCGTGGTGCTGGCCACGGTCGGGCCGGACGGGCGCCCCACGGCCCGGTACGTCGACCTGGCCCGTGTCGACACCGGCTTCGTCTTCTTCACCAGCTACCGCAGCCGCAAGGCGACCGATCTGGCCGTCTCACCGTACGCCGAACTCTGCTTCGGCTGGCTGGAGACATCCCGGCAGGTCCGGGTCAACGGGCCGGTGGAGCGGCTGGACCCGCTGGCCAGCGACGAGTACTACAGCCGGCTTCCCCGGCCGATGCAGCTGCTGGCCTGGTCGACCGACCAACGGTCGGTGCTCGACGAGCCGCTGACCGACCGGATCGTGGCCACCGAGCGGCGCTTCGCGGGACAGGAGATTCCTCGGCCCACGCAGTGGGGCGGGCTACGACTGCTACCGGAGCAGATCGAGTTCTGGCAGGGCGGCCCGGCCGGTGCCCCGGAACGGCTTCGGTACCAGCGCACCGGGGACGGCTGGGCCGGCGAACGGATCGCGCCGTGACCGGATCCCTCGTCGAGCCGGAGGCGCTGCAACAGCCGGAGTGGCCGGATCCGGCGGTGGTGGCAGGCGTCCGGGAGATCCTCGCCAGCCGGACCGGCCTGGTTTCCGAAGCGGAGTGCGAGATCCTCGCCGCCCGGCTCGACCGGGCGGCCCGCGGCGAGGCGATGGTGTTGCAGGCCGGCGACTGCGCGGAGCGGTTCACCGAGGCCGCCCCGGAGCCGGTCGCCGCCCGGCTGACCCAGTTGACCAGCCTCGCCGCGCGGCTGCACCGAGGCTCCGGGCTGCCGGTGGTGCCGATCGGGCGGATCGCCGGTCAGTACGCGAAACCACGTTCGTCGGCGTGGGAGCGGCTGCCCGACGGTACGGTGCTGCCCGCGTACCGGGGAGACCTGGTCAACCGGCCGGAGGCGACCCGGGCGGCCCGTACCCCGGACCCGAACCGGATGCTGACCGGGTACGACTGTGCCGCCCTCGTGCTGCGCCAGCTCCGGCGGCAGGCCGTGCCCGACCTGGAGTGGCCGGTCCCGGCCGGTGCCGTGGGTCAGGTACCCGCCCCGGTCTTCACCTCACACGAAGCGCTGCTGCGCGACTACGAGACCGCGCTGGAGCGATCCGGAAGGGACGGTCGGTACGCCTCCTCCGGGCATCTGCTGTGGATCGGCGACCGGACCCGGGCACCACACGGCTGGCACGTGCGCTGGGCGGCAGAGCTGAGCAACCCGGTCGGTGTCAAGATCGGACCATCCATCACCGCCGGCGAGGCGGTCCGGCTGAGCCGGGTACTGAACCCGCAGGGTCGACCCGGCAAGGTGTCGTTCATCGTCCGGCTCGGCTCACAGCGGATCCGGCGCATCCTGCCGGAGGTGGTGCTGGCGATCCGCCGGCACGGGGTACCGGTGGTGTGGCTGTGCGATCCGATGCACGGCAACACGTACCGGCTGCGCACCGGCGGGAAGACCCGGCCGGTGGAGGCGATCCACGACGAGGTGACCGCCTTCGTCCGGATCCTCGCCGCCCACCGGCTGCACCCGGCCGGGCTGCACCTGGAGGTGACCCCGGAGGACGTGACCGAGTGCGTCGCCGCTCCGGTGGACACGCCGGTGTCACCGGCGCGGGTCGCGCAGCCCCGGTACACAAGCGCCTGCGACCCGCGACTCAACCGGAAACAGGCGGACGAACTCGTGGCCCATTTCGCGGGCCTGACCCGACGGAGGTGAACCAGCGATGAGCAGACGACAGCAGGGCAGCGCGGACGTCAAGACGTTCGGCGGCTTCCCGGCCGAGGCGTTCCGCTTCTACCAGGACCTGGAGAAGCACAACACCCGCGACCACTGGCACCGGCACAAGGACACGTACGACTCGTGCGTTCGTGAGCCGATGGAGGCGCTCGCCGCCGAGCTCGGCGACAAGTACGGCGCGGTCAAGGTGTGGCGACCGCAGCGCGACGTCCGGTTCGCGAAGGACAAGTCGCCGTACAAGACGTACCAGGGGTTGACCGCCGGCTCGGCCGACAGCGTCGGTTACTACCTGCAGCTCGACGCCGAAGGGCTGCGACTGGGCGGCGGCTACCACGGCCTCTCCGCCGAACAGGTCGAGCGCTACCGCGAGGCGGTTGACGACGCCCGCTCCGGCGCAGCGTTGCAACGGATCGTCGACGAACTCACCGACGGCGACTGGGACCTGATCGGGGAACGGCTCAAGACCAGACCGCGCGGCTGCCCGGCCGATCATCCCCGGGTGGAGCTGCTGCGGTACCGGTCGCTGGCCGCCGACCGGGTGCACCGGGTGTCCGACGGGATCGACGGCGAGGCGGCGGTACGCCTCGTCCGGGACGGCTGGGACGCGCTGGGTCCGCTCGTCGACTGGCTGGACCGGCACGTCTCCACGACCGGAGGGAGCTGAACATGCTGGCCGGGTGTGTACCTTGGCCGCCGGAGTTCGCCCGGCGGTACACCGAGCGGGGCTACTGGCGGCCGGAGCCGCTCGGCACCCGGCTGCGGACCCTGGCCCGGGCCGACCCCGACCGGGTCGCACTGGTCGAGCCGGTCCGCCGGATGCCGTACGGGGAGCTGGACCGGCGGGCCGACCGGTTGGCCGCGGGGCTGCGCCGGGCCGGCCTGTCCCCCGGGGACCGGGTCGTGGTCCAACTGCCCAACGTGATCGAGTTCGTGACGCTGTGCCATGCGCTGTTCCGGCTCGGCGCGCTGCCAGTCTTCGCGCTGCCCGCCCACCGGGAGAGCGAACTCACCCACCTCTGCGCCATGAGTGACGCGACCGCGCTGGTGATTCCCGACAGCTACCTCGGCTTCGACCACCGCGACCTCGCCCGTCGGGTGAGCGGGCCGGAGCACGTCTTCGTCGTGGGTGATCCGGCGGAGTTCGTGGCCCTCGACACGGTGGACGCCGAGCCGGAACCGCTGCCCGCCCCGGACCCGGCGGACGTGGCGCTGTTCCTGCTCTCCGGCGGGACGACCGGACTGCCGAAGCTGATTCCCCGAACCCACCAGGACTATGGCTACAACCTTCGGATCAGCGCCGAGAACGCCGGCCTGACCGCCGCCGACAGCTACCTGGCGGTGCTGCCGGTAGGGCACAACTACGCGTTGGCCTGTCCGGGCGTGCTCGGCACCCTGCACGTCGGCGGCCGGGTGGTGCTCGCTCCGTCGCCGAGCGTCGAGGACGTCTTCCCCCTGATCGAGCGGGAGCGGGTGACGGTGACCGGGCTGGTCCCGCCGCTGGCCCTGCTCTGGTTGGAGATGGCCGCGATCGCGGGCTCGGATCTGTCCAGCCTGCGGCTGGTGCAGGTGGGCGGGGCGAAGTTCGGTGCCGACGCCGCCCGACGGTTCGGCGCGGCCCTCGGTTGCGCGGTGCAGCAGTCGTTCGGCATGGCCGAAGGGCTGCTCTGCCAGACCGCCCTGGACGACCCGCCGGAGACCGTGGCCACCACTCAGGGCCGGCCGCTGTCTTCCGACGACGAGATCCGGGTCGTCGACGGCAGCGGCGCCCCGGTGCCCGACGGCGAGGTGGGGGAGCTGCTCACCCGCGGGCCGTACACCCCGCGCGGCTACTACCGGGCGGCGGAACACAATGCCACCGCCTTCACCGCCGACGGGTTCTTCCGCACCGGCGACCTGGTCCGGCTGCTGCCCAGCGGGCACCTGGTGGTGGAGGGCCGGGTGAAGGACCAGATCAACCGGGGTGGCGACAAGGTGGCCGCGGACGAGGTGGAGGACCATCTGCTGGCTCATCCGGCCGTGCGGGAGTGCGCCGTGGTCGCCATGCCGGACCCGCTGATCGGCGAGCGGACCTGCGCCTTCGTGGTGCCGGGACCGCGTGGTGCGGCGCCGCGACTGGCCGAGATGGTGGCGTTCCTGCGGGATCGAGGGCTGGCGGCGTACAAGCTGCCGGACCGGTTGGAGCTGGTCGAGTCGTTTCCGCGTACCGCGGTGGGCAAGGTGGACAAAGGGCGGCTGCGGGAGCGGATCCGCGAAGTCATCGGCGCGCAGCCCGGCTCCACCGACGCGGAGCGTGGCCGATGATCGTGGTAGGCGCCGGTCCGACCGGCCTCACGGCCGCGCTGGCGCTGCGGGCGGCGGGTCTACCGGCCACGGTGCTGGAAGCGGAGCCGGCGGACCGTGCCCGCCCGGGCAGCCGGGCCCTGTTCGTGCACAACCGGACGTTGCGGCTGATCGCCGGGCTCAACCCGGAACTCGCCGAGGAGATCGCCCAGCGGGCCGTGGTCTGGCCGACCCGCGAGACGTACTACCGAGGGCGGTTGGTCTACTCCCGTAGCTATCCGCCGCACTCCGGGGGGCTGCCTCCGTTCGCCAGCCTGCGTCAGGTGGAGACGGAACGTCTGCTCCTGACGGCCTGCGAGCGGGCCGGGGTCCGCTTCGAGTGGGGCACCGGGGTGACCACGGTCTCGACCGGGCCGGAGGCGGTCACACTGGAAACCGGGGACGGTCGACGGTGGACCAGCGGGTACGTCGTCGCCGCCGACGGTGCCCGCTCGGCGGTCCGCCGCTCGCTCGGCGTGCAGCTGCACGGCCCCCGACCGCGCGGCTTCCACGTCGTCGTCGACCTGGCCGAAGATTCGAACCGGCCGATGCCGCCGCGCCGGATCTTCCGCTACGAACATCCGGCCCTCGACGGTCGTACCGTGCTACAGGTGCCCTTCGCCGGCGGCTGGCAGATCGACCTCCAGTGCCGCGACACCGACGCCCCGGCGACCTTCGACAGTGTCGAGGCGGCGCGGCGCTGGCTGCCCGCCGTGGTACCAGAGCGGTATCGGGATCGGATCCTGTGGGTCGCCCGGTACCAGTTTCACCAGGTGGTGGCCGACCGGTTCACCGACGAGCACCATCGGGTGCTGCTCGCGGGCGAGGCGGCGCACCTGTTCCCACCGTTCGGCGCCCGCGGGATGAACAGCGGGATGGCCGACGCCGTCGCCGCGGCCGAGGCGATCGCGGCGGCGGACGCCGATCCGACGGCGGTGCCCAGGTACGCTGCGCGGCGGCACGCGGCGGCTTGCTACAACCGGGACGCGGCCGGGGCTGCGCTGCGTCACCTGCGGCCGGGGCGGGCGATGCGGATCCGGCAGCGCTGCTGCGCCACCCTGGCGCCGGTGGTCCCGGCGCTCGGCCGGTGGCTGGAGACGGCGCCCTACGGCCCCCGTCAGGGCCCGTCCACCGAAAGCAAGTACTGACGCCTACCGCGGCGGCGCACGGCCGGAGGTTCACTGACTTCGGTACCGGGCTGCCTCGTCGGCCAGATCTTGATCCACCCGACGCCCGGGCCCAATGCGTGCCTCCCGCCAGACAGCGGTCGAGTCGTACCAGTGGTCCACGGCGGCCAGTTCGACCAGGCGTGGCGGCAGATGAGGGAGGAGCGCGAGAGCCTGAGCGCGGGACAGGCCACCCTGCGGAGGGGTGACACCCCAGCGAGTGGCGATCGCTGCGAGGGCATCGCGCAGGCGTATCGGCTGCGGATGGTTCGCGTGGAAGACCGAGGCCGAGGCCCCGTCCGGCCGGTCGAGTGCCAGCGCCACTGTTATCCGTGCCAGGTCACGTACTCCGATCATGGACGTGAGCGCCTCCCCGTTCTCTATCAGGCCGGGTGCCTTCAGCAGGGCCGCGAGTCCGGGCAGCACCCAGCGATCCCCCGCTCCGTAGATGAGATTCGGACGGAGCACCAGCCCACCCGCCGAGCGGATCCACCTCTCGGCAGCGAGGCGGCTGGTGCTCGTCGGGGAGGAGGGCGCCTCGGTCAACGTCCCTTCGACGGGGCCGCGGTGCGGACCGGACCCGTAGACGGCGGCGGTGCTGACATAGATGAGACGTCGTACGCCGGATTCCGTGGCGGCCCGGGTGAGGGCAGCGGTGCCCAGGTCGTTGACCGCCTCGCAGCGACGCATGTCCGGTCCGACATAGGATGCGGCATGAATGACAACATCGATACCCGCACAGACGCCGGCGACCGAGGCCGGGTTGGCGAGGTCGCCCCGGACGACTGTCGCCGTCGTCGGGTACGAGGTGGCGGTCCCTGGCCGCAGCAGGACGCGGACGTCCGCCGTTCCTCGCCGTTGGAGGAGTGCCAGGATGGACGAACCTACGAACCCGGTCGATCCTGTCAACAGGACGCGGAGAGGCATCTGGTCCCCGTTGGCGTGAAAGGTGGTGCCACTCCGGCCATGGCCCCCTCATCAGGTAGCTGCCTAGAATTTCCTGCATGGTGAAGCAGGCACGTGCTGAGCAGACGCGGAAGGCGATCCTCTCGGCTGCTGCCGACGCGTTCGACCGGCGCGGCTACGACATGACGAGCCTCGCCGACATCATCGCCATGGCAGGTGTGACCAAGGGAGCCTTGTATTTCCACTTCGGGTCCAAGTCTGAGTTGGCCCAGGCGGTGGTGGAGGTCCAGCACCACACCTGGATGAGGATCGCCGAGTCCGCTGCTGCACCTGGGAATCCCGCCCTGACCTCGATGATCAGGTTGTCTCATGCCCTGGCAGCACAAATGGCCACTGATCCAGTGATCCGCGGTGGTATTCGGTTGACTTTGGAGCGAGGTTCGTTCGAACGTGGCGGGACAACTCCATATCTCGACTGGATCGCCATGACCAGGGAACTGTTGGATCGTGCGGTTGAGGAGTCGGACGTCAAAGGCGGTACGGATGTGACCGCGGTGGCACACCACATCGTGGGCTCATTCACCGGGCTGCAGTTGTTGGCTCACGTGCTCGACGAGCGGCCCAAATTGAACGATGCGGTCACTCGGATGTGGCAGCTGCTGCTGCCCGCGCTGGTGCCCACCCTCAGGATCCGGCATTTCCTCGATGTTGCCGTAAAAGCGCAGTCCCAGTTCAGCAATCGGCCAGTGTGACGGAGCCGGCTGCTGCAATTCGGCCGTGCTGGGTGAACTGGACGGCCGCTTCCAATGCTTCGCCATTGGTTTCGAGTTGCGCCGTGACGGCGCATGGTTGGTCGATGTCGATAAAATGCGTGAAGTGTGCGGTGCCCCCCACCATGGACAGCGGCTGCCCCGCTGTCAGGCAGGCGGCCTGACGCATCGCTTCGTAGATCATCATTCCGGGCACGTGGTCGAGGGGGTGATCGAAGAAGACCGGGTGGTCGAACGGCACTCTCAGCTCCATGCCGCCGCCCCGGTCGGGTGGGGCGATCACCACGTCGCGTGGGTCTACCCGACCGACCGCGCTGGGCTCGACGGCCTCCAGAATCCGAGGTCGTACCGGCCCTGGGGTGCGGTCACCCCATCGCAGCCGCTGGTAGATGGCCGGGGTGACGCAGCGGGCCCAACCAGTGGCGGTGGCGAGGCACCGGTCGCCTCGGTGCACCTCGAACTCAAACCGGATGGCGGCGACTCCGCCCGGCCGGACACGCGCGTCGGCGACCCGAACCGTCACGACGCTGTTGTGCGGATTATCGGATTCGCGGAGGAGCGCGGACTCGCGACGCCACTGCAGTCGTTGCATGATGAAGGGACTCTGCCGGGGGATCCCGTAGCCTTCGTGGGCGACCAGAATTCCGGCCTGCCGCACGGTCTCGATGAGGACGAGTGTGTCGAATGTGTTACCGGTGGAGGCGTACAGCCGGTGTGCCGCAGGCCATTGCGCACCACAAAGGAACGAATCGCCCCGAATGCGATGCCAACTCGTCAGTAACACCTCTGACACCGCCGCGCGGTGAACGAGTCGTCGCGGAACCGTGGACTCGTAGGACAATTCTGGCGGGTAGCGAGTCGTAGCAGTATCTGGCTCGGCCAGACGCAGAGCATCGACCTGATGACTCATGGATCTTCCCCCGTTATCCATCCAAGAACCTCGACTAAAGATACCGGCCGGGTGGGTTTTTTGCCAGCCGTCGAGGACGCCACGGAATGATCTTGATTGGGTTCCGCCGGCCCGGTCGGCCCGGCCCCGGTGACGCTCGATAGCCGACGGACGGGCATTGCTGTTGACAAAACCGGGCGGTCGGTTTTTATTTAGGTGTCACGCCTGTAGAACGGGGTCGCGCGAGCTGATGGCGGTCGACCGTGAACGAGCCCTCGCTTGCTGCTCCCCGGTACCGAGCCAATTCCGATCTTGACCCGACCGATGTCTCCCACGGGGGAGCACGACTGAGGGAGGCTATCGATGCAGGTGATCATCGCTGACTCCGATGCCATGGGACGTAGGTTGATCCGCAAAGTAGTGGACAACCTCACCGATCACGACGTGATCGGCGAAGGGGACAGCCTGGGACAGGCGACCGACTCGGCCCGGCAGCGCCGTCCCGATGTTCTGGTGCTTTCCAGCAACCTGCTCGCCAATGATCGCCGTACAGTCGGTGAGTTGATTGCCTGGACGGAAGCCGCGCTGGTGGTGGTCGCCGTCAATGGCAGCGGCTCCACGGTCTGGCAGGGCATGAGCGGTGGGGCCAGTGGCTATGTGCTACGCGACCGGCTCGCAAGCGACCTGCCACAGGCGCTCGGAGCCGCCGAGGCGGGCAACGCTTTCGTCTCGGCGCCGCTCGCCCGGCAGATGATCGGGTACTTGGCCGGCTTCATGGACAACAACTACGACGGACCAAGCCGGTCGGACGTGATACGCGCCCTGCTGCCGCGGGAACGGGAGACCCTCCAGCGGCTCGCGAACGGCGAGTCCACCGAGGAGATCGCCGCGGCCATGTCCGTCACCACCGCCACGGTGCGCGCGTATGTCTCCCGACTGTTGCGCAAGTTGGGGGTCCGCAGCCGCGGCGAGGCGGTCGCGGTGGCATACCGCTCCCGCTTCTATTCGCTGCAGCGTACGCAGTCGCAGGCAGAGGCGCCGGAGGGCGATCACGGCACCGCTAGAGCCCTGCACCGGTAACCACCAGCTGGTTCCAGCAGGTCGAGGGCGTTACGCAACGACCGCACCACGAACATCCGCTGTAGCCAACGGTCCGCGCCGTCGTAGCGAGGGGTGAACTCGCTACGACCGTGCACCGTCGTCGAGTTGTCGATGATGACCAGGTCGCCGGTGAGCAGCACCGCCTCGCGGCGGACGGCGTGCAGCGCGGTGTGCAAGGCGTTCAACGCCGCCTCGGCCTGCGGATCACATGGTGCCGTGTCATCGAAGTCGACGGTGAGCAACGGGTGGGCCGGACTGCCGGCGAGCACCGGCGCGGGGTCGAGATAAGGCCGGCTCGCCTGACCGCGGCAGAACGACGGCGCGAGTCGGGTGCGAAATCTGGGCTGCCGCAGCACCGCGTCGTCGACCGGATCGAGAAGCCGCACCGCCCGACTGATCGAACTGGTGATGGAGGCCGCCCGCATGTCGTGGTCGGGACGCAGACACAGCAGGCCGAGGAAGTCCGGCCGGTTGACGTGGAAGGCGTTCTCGGTGTGCAGCTTGAAGTAGACCGCCCCGGTGTTCTGCTGCTGGTCCTCCTCACCTGGGATGGGGCAGATGTCGTGGATCAGTGCGCCGTGCTTCTCCTCGGCGTACGAGATGGCATCGCCCATCCGGGACATCAGCAGCAGGAGCAGGGCCGCCGACGGGGTGCACTCCACCGCCACCGAGTTGACGGCCCGGGGGGTCGGGGGAAGGTCGTCCGGCAGGGGCAGGTTCCGGATGGTCAGCGCGCCGTCGGGGTTGCCGTAGCGGCGGAAGTGCTCCAAGGCACGAAGCAGCCCTTCTGGCAGGTGACCGTGGAGCAGTTGGGCGGCGGTGACCGTCTCGGGCCGGTCGACCTCGGATACTCTTGATCGTAACCGCTCCACCACCAGTGCCACCTGGTGGATCTCGTGCGGGGACAGCGTGTACTCCGACGCACTGTCGGATCGGTCAGCTACGGCCTGGTCGGCCAACGACGCGTGGGTCACGTGCAACTCCTTCTTCCCTACCACCGGTCAGGACTTGTCGAGCTCACCGGCGAACGGGATGATCAGGCGATACTTGCCGCCGGCGGATTGCTCGGGCGGCTCGTTACTCCACGTCACCTCGATGTCGGGGAGCTGATGGGCCTGGAGGAACGTCTGGATCTCGCCGTGCACGATCCGTCGAAGCTGAGTCGGGTCGGCGTGGTGGGCGGTACGCATGCGGACGCTGAGGCTGCGCGGCGAGGTCTGGTGAACCTGCGCCAGCTCCAGCCCGGGCGCTCGGTCGATGACGCCGGCCAGCGCCACCGGGGCGACCGGTACCCGGCCGCCGTGACCGTCCTCGAACACCAGCGGGTCGCTGGCCCGGCCCTGCGCCCGGATCGCGGGAAACGGGTCTCCGCAGGGGCACGGGTCCGGGCGGACGAGCAACGAGTCGCCGAGGTCGTAGCGCAACACCGGTTGCACCTCGTTCGCCAGGTTGGTGATCAGTACGGTGTGCGAAACCTCGCCCGGGGCAACCGGCCGGTGTTCCCGGTCGACCGGTTCCACAATCACCCAGTCGCTGTTGACGTGCAGCCAGCTCTCCGGACAACTGGCGGCTGTCGACATGAACTCGCAGGCGCCGTAGCCGTTGCCGATCCGGGCCCGGAAGACCGACGCGATGCGTCGGTAACCCGGTGCGGAGAGGCCCTCGGCGCCAAGCACCACGAGCGTCGGTCGGATCCGCAGCCTACCGGCCTCCTGCTCGCCGGCGAGCAGGGCGAGCTGCCCGGCGTAGCCGATCAGGACGTTGGGACGGAACTCGTTCAGCTGCGCCACCAGCTCCGGCAGCGGTGAGAACACAGAGAAGACCCGCAGCCGGTCCTCGCCCACCCGGCGACCGTCGGGACGGCGCGGGAGCACGGTCGACGAACCGAAATGGCCGCCGGTGGCGAGGATCGTGGCCGCCCGTGCCCCGCCGGCGAGGATGCGGGCGGCGTCCCGCCAGCGCAGCCAACGGCCGAACGCGCGCAGGGCCATCGCACTGGTGACCGCGGTGCTCCGATCGTCGAACAGGAAGATCCCGCGGACACCGCTGCTGCCCGAACTGGTTCCCACGCGATAGGAGTCCAGAAAAGGCTGACCGACCCGGGCCGGATCGTCGATGAACTCCCGGGCGAGATCGAGTGTGACCCGTCGGTCGGTGCACCACTTGTCGAAGTTGGCCATCAGCGTGCGCTTGTCGGTGATGGGCAGCTGACGAACGTCGTCCACCGTGTCGGGCAGTCCCCGGTAGAGCTCCCGATAGTAGGGCGAGCGGGCGCGGGCGTGCGCCACCAGTCGGGTGAGTCGCGCGTGCTGGCGCTGGACCACCGCCGCCGGTCCGCCCTTGCGGGCTCTGCGCATGTCGCGCAGCAACCAGCCGATGCTCTCCGCCATGTCAGTACACGCCCTCGACGACCGGCTTGCCGGAGAACTCGGTCACCGGCTGCACGTCGGCGATGGAGTCGCCACCGCTGTTGCGGGGGTGCGGCAGGCGAATGGCGGAGTCACGCTCCAGGTTGTTGGGCAGTAGCAGACCGCGACTGATGTGGTGCTGGAGCACCTGGCCGCGATCCCCGTAGGGCACGTTCTCGCCGGTGGCCGGATCGATCACCGAGAAGATCGTCACCGGCGAGGGCGGATCGAAGATCGCCGGGTCCTCGCCGGAACCGCCGGCGCGTTCGACGATGCCTCCGACGATCATCGTGCTCGCATAACCGCCGATGAACCTCACGCCGGGAAAGACGTCACGCTGGTATCGGTTGCGGGCCTCGATGTCCATCTTCGTGCCGCCCCAGCCGATCACGTCCACCCGCTCGTTGATCAGCTCGACCATGCCGCTTCGGCGACAGAGCGCGTCGAGCAGCGGAGGAGTGCTGTAGAACACCGAGATGTCCTGACTCCGCAGGATCCACTCTGCCTGGTCGACGACGTGCTCGACATACTGCGCGACCTCATCGGTGGCGCCCCGGGCTATCAGCCGCTTCACCCATCGTGGATCGAGGTCGAGCAGGAAACACATCGCGCGGAACTTGGCCGCGGTGGCGCGGATCAGGTGTCCGGCCATGTGCGGGTCGGTGGGCCCCATGCACAGCCAGTCTCCGCCGCGTCGGATGGCGCCGTGCCGGGCCAGGCCGGCCGCGTGCCACGCCGTCGCCTGCTCGAGCGTCTCAGCCATCCACATCAGGCGCTTCGGCGGGCCGGTGGTGCCGCCGCTCTCGGCGATGAGGGGCTGAACGTAGTCGTCGCCGTACCCTCGGGGGATCAGGTCGCGGACCGGTACGTCGCGCAATTGGTCCACGATATTGGGGAACAGGGTCAGATCCTCGATCGAGCGAACGTCGGTGCGGGGATCGAAGTCGAGGCTCTTCGCCTGCTCCAGCCAGAAGGGCGAGCCGGTGCTCGGGTCGAAGTGCCACTCCATCGCTGCCGCGATGAGCTCCTCGGCCGCGATGGGCTCGTCCCAGGGGCGGTCCAGTGGTGAGGTGGTGCCGAACGATGTGGTCATCGGTTCTCCTT
>NZ_JBAGKI010000034.1:0-55473 GCF_036689795.1 Micromonospora palythoicola
CCCCCCGGGCGGCCGGGGGGGGGGGCCCAACCCCCCCCCCCCCCCCCCGGCTGTTCACAGCGCTCCCCCGGATCGAGCCGGCTAGGCCTGCGCCGCCGGGGACACCTCACCGGCCGGCGCCGGCAGCAGATCGCGCAACAGGTCGGTCAGGACCGCCAGCCCGTCCGGGCTGAGCACCGACTCGGGATGGAACTGCACCCCGGCGAAGCCGCGCCCGCGCAGGGCGTGCACCGCGCCGTCGGCCTCGTCGCGGGCCAGTTCCACCGGTCCGTACGGGCCGTCGTGGTGGTCGGTGGCGGCGCGGGCGGTGAAGGTGGCGTAGAAGCCGACCCGGCGGGGCGTGCCGAACAGGGTGACCGTGCGTTGCAGCCCCTGGTAGGGCGCGTCGCGGCGATGCACCGGCAACCCGAGCAGACCGGCGAGGAGCTGGTGACCGAGACAGACGGCGAGCGTCGGGTGTCCGGCGTCCAGTAACCGGGTGAGCAGGGCGCGCAGCCTGGTCATCTTCTCCGTGTCACCGTTCGGGTCACCCGGGCCCGGACCGACCACCACCAGGTCGTACGCGCCGACCGGCTGCTCGTCGTGCCACGGCGCGACGGTCACCGACAGGCCGAGGGCGCCGAGCTGATGGGCCAGCATCCCGGTGAAGGTGTCCTCCCCGTCGACGATCAGGGCCCGACGGCCGGCCAGGGCGGGCAGGGCCAGCGCTCCCGGTGGCCGCTGGTCCAGCCAGAACCGGGCCAGCGGGGCGTTGCGGGCGGCGAGGGCGGCGCGTACCTGCGGGTCGTCGGCGAGCCGGAGCGTGGGGTGCGGCCCGGCCGGTGCCTGGGGGCCGAGACCGAGGGCGGCCAGCACTCCGGCGGCCTTGGCGTGGGTCTCCGCGACCTCGGCGGCCGCGGTGGAGTGGCGCACCAGCGTCGCACCGACCGGTACCCGCAGCTCACCGGTGGGGGAGATCTCGGCGGTACGGATCAGGATGGGCGCGTCCAGGCTCTGCCGGCCCGTCTCGTCGTGGCCGAGCAGGGCCAGCACCCCGGAGTAGTAGCGGCGTCCGGTGCGTTCGTGTCGGGCGATCACCCGGCAGGCGTTCTCCATCGGGCTGCCGGTCACCGTCGGCGCGAACATCGTCTCCCGCAGCACCTCACGGACGTCCTTCGTGCCCCGTCCGGCCAGCAGGTACTCGGTGTGCGCCAGGTGCGACATCTCCTTCAGGTACGGCCCGACGACCTGCCCGCCCCGCTCGGCGACGGTGGCCATCATCTTCAACTCCTCGTCGAGGACCATGTACAGCTCCTCGGTCTCCTTGGTGTCGGCGAGGAAGCGCAGCAGCGCGGCCCGGTCGGCGGCGGCGCCGGTGTGCCGGAAGGTGCCGCTGATCGGGTTCATCATCACCAGACCGTCGTCGACGCTGACGTGCCGTTCCGGGCTGGCGCCGACCAGGGTGCGCGCCCCGGTGTGCACCACGAACGTCCAGTACGCCCCGCGCTCGCGGGTCAGCAGGGAACGCAGCGCGGCCAGCGCGGCGGTCAGCGGGGCACCCCGCACCTGGGCGCGCAGCGTGCGGTGGATGACGAAGTTGGCGCCCTCACCGTGGCCGATCTCGTCGGCCAGCACCCGGGTCACGGTGGCGGCGTACTCGTCGTCGCCGGTGTCGAAGGCGGCGCCGGTGGTGCGGACGGGCTCGGTCGGCAGCGCGTCCAGCACACCGGCCAACGGCAGCCGGTGGTGGTGGTCGATGCGGAGGCATTCCAGCGGCACCCCGTCGTCGACGCAGGCGAAGCCCCGCTCGGCGATCTGCCGGTACGGCACCAGGGCCAGTGTCGCCGCGCCGGCGGTGGTGGTGGGCAGGGGGATGTCGGCGAGCCGGTCGACGGTCGTCACGGTGCCGGTGAACAGGTCGAGATGCTCGGCGCCGTCGCGGCGTAACAGCGCGAACGGGCCGGGGTCGAGGCCGGCGGCGAGCGTGGTGAGCAGGTCGGTCAGCTGGTGCATCGGTCTCCTCGGGCCGGGCGACCGCTCTCGGGGGCGGCCCCGGGTACCGGGACAGGACCGGCGGCCGCCTCGTCGGGCGGCCGCGTGGGATGAAGCTACGCGCGGGGGAGGGCCGCCGGATCGGCGGGCCACCAGCAGGTCAGTCGCGCGAGCATGCGAACACCCTACGCGTCGGACGGCCGGCGCGGAAGCCGATCGGCGGACCCGGTGCGCGCCAGCGTTGTGCCGTGGGGATCACCGGGTACCTTGACCCGCGATGAAGATTCTCGCGCTGGACCTGGGCACCTCCTCGGTGCGTGGGCTCGTGCTGCACGACGCGCAACCGGTGCCGGGGGCGCTGGCCCGTCGCCGGATGGTGGTCACCGTCGACGACGAGGGCGCCGGCACCCTCGACGCCCGTGCCTACCTGGCCTGCCTGATCGAGTGCCTGGACGAGTTGCACGGGCAGGGCTGGCTGGACGGAGTCCAGTTGGTGGCGGTCAGCGGCCAGTGGCACTCGGTGGTGCCGCTGAGCGCCGGCGACGAGCCGCTCGGGCCGGTCCTGACCTGGCTGGACACCCGGCCCGAGCCGCCGGCGACGGCGGTCGGTCCGGCCGACCCGGACGCCTTCCACCAGCGCACCGGCACCTGGTGGCACCGCTGCTACTGGTCGGTGCGGCTGCCCTGGCTGCGCGCCCGCACCGGGACGCGGATCGCCCGCTTCACCGGCCTGGTCGAGTACGTGCTCGGCCGGCTGCTCGCCGAGGCGCCGATGTCGATGTCACAGGCGTCCGGCACCGGCCTGCTGGACCTGCACACCCTGGACTGGGACCCGGAGGCACGCGCCCTGGCCGGCAGCGACGGCGCCGATCTGCCCGAACTGGCCCCCCGCGACTGGCACGGCGGGCTGCGCGCGGAGTACGGCCGGCGGTGGCCGGCACTGGCCCGGGCCCGCTGGACGCCACCACTCGGTGACGGTGCCGCCTCCAACGTCGGTTCCGGTTGTGTGGATCCCACCCGGGCGGCGGTGACCGTGGGTACGTCCTCCGCGGTCCGGTTGTTGCAGCGGATGCCGACGTCCGCCGGGTCGACCGTGCTGCCGCACCGGCTGTGGCGCTACCGCGTCGACCACGATCATGTGGTGACCGGGGTCGCGTACTCCTCGGGTGGGAACCTGTTCGCCTGGGCGAACCGGGAGTTACGGCTGCCGACCGGCCGGGCGCTGGAGGAGGCGCTGGCGCTGCTGCCGCCCGACGGCGGCCGGCCGGCCAACGTGCGGTTCGGCGGCGACCGGCCGCCGGGCATCCGCCCGGCCGGGCTGGGTGAGCTGCGGGGGCTGGGCTTCGGCACCACCGCGGTGGAGATGCTCGCCGGGCTCATGTACGGGGTGTGCGAGCAGGTCGTCGAGGATCTGGTGGTGCTGGAGTCCACGGTGGGCCGGCCGGTGGAGGTGGTCCTCGGTGGCGGCGCGATAGCCGCCTCGACGTGGTGGCGGGAGGCGTTCGCCGCGGTGCTGGCTCCCCGGCTGGTCCGGTTCGCGCGGCACCCGGAGATCGGGGCCACCGGCGCGGCGCTGGTGGCCACCGGCCGGATCGCCGATGCCGTGGTGGTGGCCGACATCGGCCGGACGGATGATCAAGACTCGGCGACCTCGGCATAGGGTGGCGACCGGCAGTACCCTTCCTTAACCGTTCATAAGGGCAGGGCGTTGACACTGCTCTCGGGCCTGGTTGGATGGACCGCGCTCCCCGGACCGCGGCGGACGCGTGGGGGAGGAGGAGCGGGTGGGTGTAGGACCGGAGCAGGCGCCCGGGGTGTCGCAGCACCGCCGGCGTCGGTTCGACGTCCGGGTGGTGCCCCACCGGCGTCGCTCTGCCCTGCGCCTGCAGGACTGGCGGATGCGCACCAAGCTGGCCACGGTGCTGGTCATCCCGTCGGTCGCCTTCCTGGTGCTGGCGGGCGTGCAGACCCAGAGCCTGGTCGGCCGGGCCAGCGTGCTGGGTGACTTCGCCGCGCAGGTCGGCATCGGGCGCGAGATCACCGCGCTGACCCATCGGTTGCAGCTGGAGCGTGACCGCACGGCCGGGGAACTGCCCGCCCTGCGTGACGCCGCCGACGAGGAGGCCGGCGAGGAGCGGCTGGCCGTGTTGGAGCCCTACCGTGCCGCCGCCGACCAGGCGGCCGCGGAGCTGCGCGCGGCGGCCGAGCCGTTGGCCGAGGCGGACGCCTCGTGGCGGGACGTCTACGTGGTGGCCTCCCAGGCGTACCAGCAGGTCGACTACATCCGGAACACGATGACCACGGTGTTGCTCACCGACGACACCATCATCGGTAACTACCACCGCGCGATCGACGCGTTGCTGAACCTGCTCGCCCAGCCGACGCCCGGCGCCGACCGGCCGGAGCTGGCCGACGCGGTGCTGCGCTACGTGCAGTTCGCCCGGGCGAAGGAACTCTCCTCACGGGTCCGGGCGGAGCTGTACTCGGCGGCCCGGGCCGGCAGCTACGACTCCGAGGACGCGGCCCAGCTGCCCGACCTGCGGGCGCGCCAGCTGACCGCGCTCGGCGCGTTCCGGATCGCGGCGACGAGCGCCCAGGTGACCCGCTACGACGAGATGAGCCTGGATCCGGCCTTCGTCGCCGCCTCCCGGATGGAGGAGCGGGCGCTGGCGCAGGGCGTGTCGGGGCCGGCGGTGCTGGACGCGGAGCAGTGGTGGACGGCCAGCGAGGCCCGCCACGAACTGTTGCAGCGCTTCGAGGCGAGCGTGCTGGCGGCCTCGGCGCGGCAGGCCGACGACGCGAGCGAAACCCAGCTGCGGGAGACGCTGCTGCTCGTCGGCGGGATCATCACGGTCCTGCTGGTGGCGGTGCTGATCTCGGTGCTGATCGGTCGGTCGTTGGCCCGGTCGATCCGGCTGCTGCGCTCCCAGGCGTTGCGGATCGCGCAGATCGAGCTGCCCGAGGCGCTGGCCCGGTTGCGGTCGGTCTCCGGTGGCGTACCACCGATCGACGTCTCGCCGGCGGTCGTGCGGTCCCTCGACGAGATCGGTGAGCTGGCCGAGGCGTTCGTCGCGGTGCACCGCAGCGCCGTCGGGGTGGCCGTCGAGCAGGCGAACATGCGCCGCAACGTCAACGCGATGTTCGTCAACCTCGCCCGGCGCAGTCAGGTGCTGGTGGAGCGGCAGCTGGAGCTGCTCGACGACCTGGAGCGCGAGGAGGGCGACCCCGAGCAGCTGGAGAACCTGTTCAAGCTCGATCACCTGGCCGCCCGGATGCGCCGTAACGACGAGAGCCTGCTCGTGCTGGCCGGCACCGAGTCGACCCGCCGGTGGAACCGGCCGATCGGGCTGAGCGCGGTGCTGCTGGCGGCCAGCGCCGAGATCGAGCAGTACCAGCGGGTGCGGCACGAGGCGGTGGCGGACCTGCACGTGGTCGGGCATGCGGTCGGTGAGCTGGTGCACCTGCTGGCCGAGCTGTTGGAGAACGCCACCGCCTTCTCCCGTCCGGACACCATCGTGCAGGTGATGGCCCGGGTGGAGGGGCCGGGTGCGGTGATCGAGATCGCCGACCAGGGCCTCGGGATGAGCGCGACGGCGCTGGCCGAGGCGAACGCGGTGCTGGCCGCTCCGCCGGCGGCGGACGTGGCCACGGTCGAGCGGATGGGTCTGTTCGTGGTCAGTCACCTCGCCGCCCGGCACGGCATCGAGGTGCGGCTGCACGGCGGTGCCGGTGGGCTGGTGGCCCGGGTACGGCTGCCGCGTCCGCTGCTCGCGGCGGCGCCACCGCCGAGCCTGGACCCGGCGCCGTCGCCGCGCGGGCTGCCCGTCGCGACACCTCGCCCGGTCGCGGTCGCCCCGGCCGACCCGGGGCCGGGGGATCTGCCGGTGGCCGGACGCCGTCCGACCACGGTGCCCCGCCAGGCCCATCCGGTGCCGGTACGCGCGGAGGACGTACTCGCCCCGGCGGCGGTGCCGGCGAGCGGCGGTGGCGGCTGGTGGTCGCGGGAGGGACCGACGTCGGCGGTCCCCGCGGCCGGTGCCGGCGCACCGGCACCGCCGGTCGTGCCGGTGACCGCCGGGACGAACGAGCGGGGCCTGCCGATGCGGGTGCCGATGGCGCAGCTCAGTGCGGTGACCCAGCCGGCCCGCCCGGAGCAGCGGCAGCCGACCCGCGACGATCCGGACCCGGAAGCCGTCGGCGGGATGTTGTCCAGGCTGTACAGCGGTGTGCGGCGGGCCGAGGCCGAGGAGACCACCGAGATACCCGTGCCACCGCTCGGGGCGTGGAGCGAAGGAGGACGGAAGTGATGACGTTGTCGCAGGAGGCTCGTGACCTGAGCTGGCTGGTCAGCGCGTTCGCGGAGCGGGTGCCCGGCGTGGCGCACGCGGTGGTGGTCTCCTCCGACGGGCTGCTGGTCGCGATATCCGACCACCTGCCACGGGACCACGCCGACAAGCTCGCCGCGGTCACCTCGGGACTGATGAGCATCACCGCCGGCGCCGCCCAGATGTTCGACGGGGACGTGGTCAAGCAGACCGTGGTGGAGATGGGCCGGGGCTACTTCCTGGTCATGCAGGTACGCGACGGCTCGATCCTGGCCACCCTGGCGGCGGCGGACGCGGACATCGGTGTGGTGGGCTACGAGATGGCCCGGCTGGCCAAGCAGGCCGGCGAGATGCTGACCCCGGCCCTGCGCGCCGAACTGCAGCAGGCGCTGCCCCGCTGAGCCGGCGGGGCGGCGGCTGCCGGCCGTTACCGTAGGCCGAGCCCGGCACCGGGAGTGGTGGGCCGGGAGGCGAGCCACCAGGCGACCGTCGCGGCCACGGCGACGACGCCGCTGAACAGGAACGGTGCCTCGATGCCGGCCCGGGCGGCCAGCGCACCACCGGCCAGCGCGCCCAGCGCGGTGCAGCTGTAGGTGACCAGTCGGGAGGCGGCGATGACCCGCCCGAGCAGCCCGCCCGGCACCAGCCGTTGGCGTACCGACAGTGCGGCGACGTTGAGCACGGCGAACGCGGCGCTGGTGGTGACCACCACGACCACCGCGACGGCGCGGTGCCCGACGACGGCCAGCAGGACCGGCACGCCGGCGGTGACGGCCATCGACCAGGTCAGCACGGACCGGTGACGGAAGCGGGCGAGGACCCGGTCGGCGGCGAACGAGCCGAGCAGGCCACCGGCCGCGCCGGTGGCCAGCAGCAGACCGAAACCGAACGCGCCGAGGCCGAGAGCGTCGCGGGCGTAGAGCACGAAGATCGCGAACCAGGCGGTGTCCGCGGCGGCCACGGCGGCGGTGACGAGCACCAGGGTACGCATCATCGGCTGGCGGAGGAGCCAGCGCAGGCCGGCCAGGACGCCGTCACCGGCGGTGGCCGGCGGGGCGTCGGCGGGGTCCGGGGTGGCGCGGTGCGCCAGGGTCAGCGGCAGCGAGAGGACGAGCATCACCGCCAGCGCCAGGGTGGCCCCGTTGACGGCGAACGGGATGGCGGCACCCAGCACGAACAGCAGGGCACCCACCGGTGGACCGACGAACTCGTTGCCGACGATCTCTCCGGCGACCAGGCGCCCGTTGGCCTTCTCCAGCTGCGCGTCGGGCACGAGTCTGGGCACGGCGGTCTGGGCGGCGGTGTCCCGGATGGTCTCGCCGACGCCGAGCAGGAACGCGGCGGCGACGACGTAGGCGATGGTGGCCCAGCCCAGGGCGACCGTCGTGGCCAGCGCGGCCAGCACGACGACGCGGCCGGTGTCGGCGGCGGCCAGCAGCGTGCGGGCTCCTCGGCGGTCGGCGAGGGCGCCGGCGAGCAGACCGGAGACGAGCCACGGCAGGAACTGGGCCGCGGCGACGGCACCGACGGCCAGTGGGTCGTCGGTGAGCGCGGCGGCCAGCAGCGGGAAGGCGGCGACCCGGATGCCGTCGCCGAGGTTGGCCAGCGCGGCGGCGCTCCAGAAGGTCCAGAACGGCCGGCCCAATCCGCTTCGATCACGCATGCGGGGATCGTACGTGCCTCGGCGGCGGCCCGGAGCCGGGCCGCCGCCGAGACGGGCGGGTCAGACCGCGTTGTCCGCGATGACCTGGCGGTACCAGTGGGCGCTGCGCTTGAACACCCGGCGCTGGGTGGGGTAGTCGACGTAGATCAGTCCCCAACGCTGCTCGTAGCCCTCGGCCCACTCGAAGTTGTCGAGCAGGGACCAGACGTGGAAGCTCTCCAGTGGCACGCCCTCGGCGACGGCCCGGTGGGCGGCGGTCAGGTGGTCGCGGAGGAACGTGACGCGGCCGTCGTCCTCGACGGTGCCGTCGGCACCGAGTTCGTCGGCGGTGGGCAGGCCGTTCTCGGTGACGGTGAGCGGGATCGGCCCGTAGTCGCGGGTGACCCGGGTCAGGATGTCGTACATCCCGTCCGGGTAGATCTGCTGCCACTCCGCCTCCGAGGTGGGCCAGCGGCGCGTCGTGCCGCCGGACGCGGTGACGTAGATCGGGGTGTAGTACTGCACGGCGAGCAGGTCGATCGGGCTGGAGATGATGTCCAGATCGCCGTCGCGGATGCCGCGGACCATCCGGCTGTCGGGTCCGAGGTCGGCCAGCACGTCGGCCGGGTAGCTGCCGGTCAACGCGGAGTCGAGGTACAGGCGGTTCTCGTAGCCGTCGAAGAGGCGGGTGGCCTCCGCGGCCGCCGCCGAGTCGTCGGCGGGGTAGCAGGGGTGCAGGTTGAAGGCGGGGCCGATGCGGCTCTTCCCCCCGGTGGCGCGCAGGGCACGGACGGTGAGGCCGTGGGCGAGCTGGAGGTGGTGAGCGACCAGGTACGCCGCGTCGGGGTCCTGCCGACCGGGGGCGTGATGGCCGAAGAGGTAGCCGTTCTGCACCACGGTCTTCGGCTCGTTGATGGTCAGCCAGACCGGTACCCGGTCGCCGAGGGCGTCGAAGACGATCGCGGCGTAGTCGGCGAAGCGTTGGGCGACGTCGCGGTTCTCCCAGCCGCCGGTGTCCTGCAGACCCTGCGGCAGATCCCAGTGGAACAGTGTGGCCATCGGAGCGATCCCGCGTTCGTGCAGGCCATCGACGAGGCGACGGTAGAAGTCGAGGCCGCGTTGGTTGGCGGCGCCGGTTCCGTCGGGCTGGATGCGCGGCCAGGAGATGGAGAACCGGTAGCTGCGCAGCCCCAGGTCGCGCATCAGATCGAGGTCTTCGGCATATCGATGGTAGTGGTCGGCGGCCACGTCGCCGGTGTCACCGTTGCGGGTACGCCCGGGGGTGCGGCTGAACGTGTCCCAGATCGATTCGCCGCGGCCGTCCTCCTTGGCGGCGCCCTCGATCTGGTACGCGGAGGTCGCGGCACCCCAGCCGAAGTCGGGCGGGAAGGAACGCCGGGTGGCCGGGGACGACGCGGTGGCCGTGTCGTCGGCCGGGTCGCCGGTCTCGCAGCCGGCCAGACCGGTGGCGGTGGTGACTGCGGCGGTGGCGCCGAGCACGGCGCTGACCGGGGTGGCGGCGGTGGCCGAGAGCGCCGCGCGGCGCAGCAGGTGCCGCCTGGTGAGTATCGACATGGGTTCTCCTCGTGGATGGGGACGACCGCCTACGACCGGGAGCGCTCCCAACAAAAGGGTAGAGGTAGGCGGTCCCCGCTGGGCCGAGTCGTCACGAGGGGTGGGGCGGACGGCTTCGGTGGCGGGATGACGTGGGGTGGGGAAGGGCGCTGTGCCGGTCGGGCAGCTGGTGCGGCGGGGCCGGGTTGCGCCGAGTGCCGCGGGCGGACCGGTGGTGCGCGCCCGGGCGGTCGGCGGGGCGTCGCGGATGGCGGTCGGCGGGCGGGTCGACTGCCGTGCGGGGCGCGCGGGTGGTGCGCGTCTGACCCGTCGGCCTCTTTTCCCATCGTGAACGGGGGTTTAGTGTGGGGACGGGGGAGGGCAACCCCCGTCCCCACCGTGTTGCGGTACACGCACGTTCGGATTGGCGTCCCAGTTGTGCGTGTCGCGCGGGAGCCGGGCCACGCGAGTGGCTGAGGATCCACCTCCCTCCACTGTGGTGGGGTGACGGCTGACGGCGGTGTCCGGGCTGGCCCGCCGTCGGCCTGTGGTCTGTTCCCCGGAGCCGTGGGCACGACCCCGGGCGATATTCCGGGTGGAACTCTGTCGATGGAAGCGCTCCCATCGACGTTGCTGCGACTGTAACGCCCGTCACGGCTTTGTGAAAGCCCCAAAACGAGATCGAAACAAGTCGGTGTTTCCGGAAGCTCTCTCGCTGGTGTTGGGAGCGCTTCCATGGCACACTGTCGATCGACCGCGCGGAGCCAAGGTACGCGTGAGCGCGGGTCGCCGAGGGCTTCCGGCTCGTCCGGTACGGCGTCCTGCCAGCAGCGGGAGCAGCTGCCGTCCCGTACGGTGCCCCGCCGCGCCGGCCCCACCCGGGCCGCAGCGACCACCATCCACTGGCACCCCGGCGGACCTGTCGTCCCCGAGGTGTCACCGCCGGGGCGTCATCGCCACCGGCCTGGTCCGAGGAGACACCGCGCAGATGAGAAACCTGGCTAGACGTCGGCGCCTGGCGTGGCTCGCCGCCGCGGCGCTGGCGATCGGTGGGGCGACGGTTCCCGCCGCCGCCGCACAGGCCGCACCGGCCTGCGACGTGGTTTATACGACGAACGACTGGAGCAACGGCTTCACCGCCAACGTCACCATCAGGAACACCGGTGACGCGATCAGTGGCTGGACCCTGAAGTTCGCCTTCCCCGGCAACCAGCGGGTCACCCAGGGCTGGTCGGCCCGGTGGAGCCAGAGCGGCAACGAGGTCACCGCCGTCAACGAGTCCTGGAACGGCAACATCCCGGCCGGCGGCAGCACCAACATCGGCTTCAACGGCTCGTACTCCGGCACCAACGCGAAGCCGACCTCGTTCTCGGTCAACGGGGTCACCTGTGGCGGCACGGCGCAGCAGCCTCCGACGGTCAGCCTGTCGGTGCCCGCCGGCCCGTTCACCGCCCCGGCCACCGTGCCGCTGACCGCCACCGCGAGCGACCCGGACGGCACCGTCGCCCGGGTCGAGTTCTACCGCAACGGCCTGCTGGTCAACACCGACACAAGCGCGCCCTACGCGTACACCCTGGAGAGCCTGCCGGCCGGTGACTACACGGTGCAGGCCCGGGCGTACGACAACAGCGGTCTGTCCGCGATCGCCGAGCGGTCGTTCACCGTCGCCGGCGCCACCTCGCCGGCCCTGGTCGCCACGCCGACCGCGGTGACCGTCCCCGAGGGCGGCAGCTCGACGTTCAACCTCAAGCTGAACCGGGCGCCCACCGCGAACGTCGCGGTGAGCCTGGCGCGCACCGGCGACACGGACGTCACCGTCACGCCGACCTCGGCGACGCTGACCACGTCGAACTGGAACACCGGCGTCGACGTGACCGTCCGGGCCGCGGAGGACTCCGACACGGTCGGTGGCACCGCCACCGTCACCGCCTCGGCCACCGGCCACACGCCGGCCACGGTCACCGTCACCGAGATCGACAACGACGTGCCCGGCGGGGACGGCGAGTACGTGCAGCGCTTCCTCACCCAGTACAACAAGATCAAGAACTCGGGCTACTTCAGCCCGGAGGGCGTGCCGTACCACTCCATCGAGACGCTGATCGTCGAGGCGCCGGACCACGGCCACGAGACCACCTCCGAGGCGTTCAGCTTCTGGCTGTGGCTGGAGGCCTACTACGGTCGGGTGACCCAGAACTGGGCGCCGTTCAACAGTGCCTGGACGGTGATGGAGAAGTACATCATCCCGTCCGACGCCGACCAGCCGACCGCCGGTTCCGCCGGTGACGCCACCTACGCCGCCGAGCACGACCTGCCCAGCCAGTACCCGTCCCAGCTGGACTCGAACGTGCCGGTCGGTCAGGACCCGCTGCGCGCGGAACTCCGGTCGACCTACAACACCGGCTCCATCTACGGCATGCACTGGCTGCTGGACGTCGACAACGTCTACGGCTACGGCCGCTGCGGCGACGGCACCACCCGCCCCGCCTACATCAACACCTTCCAGCGGGGCACCCAGGAATCGGTGTGGGAGACCGTGCCGCAGCCGTCCTGCGACACCTTCGCGCACGGCGGCCAGTACGGCTACCTGGACCTGTTCATCAAGGAGTCGCAGGCCCCCGCCAAGCAGTGGAAGTACACCAACGCCCCGGACGCCGACGCGCGCGCCGTGCAGGCCGCGTACTGGGCGCTGACCTGGGCCAAGGAGCAGAACAAGGCAGCCGACGTCGCGGCCACCGTGGCCAAGGCCGCCAAGATGGGTGACTACCTGCGGTACGCCCTGTTCGACAAGTACTTCAAGCGGGTCGGCAACTGCGTCGGGGCCAGCGCCTGCCCGGCCGGCTCCGGCCGCACCTCCGCCCACTACCTGCTCTCCTGGTACTACGCCTGGGGCGGCGCGTACGAGACCAGCCAGAACTGGTCCTGGCGGATCGGCTCCAGCCACAGCCACTTCGGCTACCAGAACCCGTTCGCGGCCTGGGCGCTGACCAACGTCGACGAGCTCAAGCCGCGCTCGCCGACCGCGGCGGCGGACTGGACCAACAGCCTCAACCGGCAGCTGGAGCTCTACACCTGGCTCCAGTCGGCCGAGGGCGGCATCGCCGGTGGCGCGACCAACAGCTGGGGCGGGCACTACGGCCAGCCGCCGGCCGGCACGGCCACCTTCTACGGCATGTTCTACGACGAGGACCCGGTCTACAACGACCCGCCGTCGAACCAGTGGTTCGGCATGCAGGCCTGGTCGATGCAGCGCATCGCCGAGCTGTACCTGGTCAGCGGCAACGCCAAGGCCAAGGCGCTGTTGGACAAGTGGGTGCCGTGGGCGATCGAGCACACCACGCTGGGTGAGGACTGGTCCATCCCGTCGGACATGGAATGGACCGGCCAGCCCACCAACTGGAACCCGACCAACCCGCAGCCGAACAACAACCTGCACGTCGAGGTGATCAACCGGGGCCAGGACGTCGGCGTCGCCGCCGCCTACGCCCGCACCCTGATCGCGTACGCGGCGAAGTCGGGCAACACCGAGGCGAAGGAAACCGCCAAGGGGCTGCTGGACGCGCTGCACGCCAACAGCGACGCCCAGGGTGTCTCGACGGTGGAGAAGCGTGGCGACTACCGGCGCTTCGACGACGTCTACGACGCCTCGACCGGGCAGGGCCTGTACATCCCGCCGGGCTGGACCGGTGAGATGCCCAACGGTGACGTCATCGCTCCGGGCAAGAGCTTCGTCGACATCCGGTCGTTCTACAAGGACGACCCGGCGTGGCCGAAGGTGCAGGCGTACCTCGACGGTGGGCCGGAGCCCGAGTTCCGTTACCACCGCTTCTGGGCCCAGGCGGACGTCGCCATGGCCTACGCCGACTACGGGAAGTTGTTCCCCAACGGCTGAACGAACTCCTCCGGGTGGGCACTGACCCACCCGGAGGCGCCGGCCGGGCCTCGGGGGTAGAGGCAGGTCCGGTTGACGGCCTGACACCCACGGTCAGGCCGGGGTGGGTCGGCCCTCTGGCCGACGCAGCGGAGTGGTCGGCCCACCCCACCACCTACGAGCCGCCGGGCACGGCGCGCACATAGCGAAAAAAAGTGACCGCCCCGGGATCACAATCCGGCCCGGGACGGAGTAACGTACATCACCGGAGAGGCCGCTCCCCCCGTGGCGGCCTCTCCCTTATTGTCCCAGCCCCGGCGCGTCGGGCTCACCGGTGTCCGGCCGGCTCGCGGCCAGGCCGGCCGGCGGCGGCACCGGGTGCCGCAGCCCCGGATGACCGGCCGGCAGCGACCGGCGCAGCACGGCCCAACTCACCGCCAACGCCGCCGCGACCAGCGGCCAGGTCAGCCCCACCCGGGCGGCGGTCAGGGCGAGCACGTGACCGCCGAGATACAGCGGCACGAAGACCGCCACCCGCAGCAGGTAGGTTCCCGTCCACACCCAACTGGCCCGCCCGTACGCCCGCAGCAGCGCCGGGTCACGTCGCCAACGTCCGCGCTGGCCCAGCGTTGTGCCGACGACGACCCCCAGCAGCGGCCACCGGACGATGATGCTCACCGCCCAGGCCAGCGCGCTGGCGGCATTGGCCAGCACCTGCACGAGGAAGAAGTCCTCGGCCCGACCGGTGCGCACCGCCACCAGCGCGGCCACACAGACCGCCAGCAGCCCGACCAGCACCGACCGGGGCCGGTCACCACGGCGCAACCGCCAGCCGGCCACCACCGCCCCGGCGACCAGGGCCGCCACCACCCCGACCAGGACCGACCGACCGGCCACCAGCCAGCCCACCGCGAACGCGACCGGCGGCACGGTGGCGTCGACGGCTCCCCGACGCCCACCGAGCAGATCGGCCAGTGACTCGCCCCGCCCGACCGTGGTGGCGTCCCGCTCCGAGGTACCGGTCACGTGCCCTCCTTCACCCGGGCCAACCTATCGCCACGCCACGGGCGGGCCACCGGCCGGACGTCGCGAGCGTGCCGCTAAGTTGTGCGGGTGCGCGTGACGCCCCGGGGTGGTACAGCGGTCTGGCTGGTCGTGCTGGCCCTCATCCAGACGGCGGCCTTCATCGCCGTCTGGCGGTTCGCCCTGCACACGGAGGTCGGTCAGTGGATCGACACGGTGGCCCTCACCGGTAACCGCATCGGCCGCGACCACATCGAGGAACCGGTCGACCGGATCCTCAACGCCATGTCCGTGGTGTCGCTGCTGGCGGTCACCGTGATGATCGGATTCATCGCGCTGATCCGAGGTCGGGTCGCCCTCGCCGTCGCGGCGACCCTGCTGATCGCGGGCGCCAACGTCACCACCCAACTGCTCAAGTACGGGCTGAGCCGCCCCGACTACGGCATCGACCTGGAACGGGTGTACGTCGGCAACAGCCTGCCCAGCGGACACACCACGGTCGCCGGGTCGGTGGCGGTGGCCCTGGTCCTCGTGCTGCCGCCGAAGGTGCGGGCCGCCGGCGCCGTGATCGGTGCCGGCTACGCCGCGACCGCCGGGGTGGCCACCCTGTCGGCGGGTTGGCACCGGCCCAGCGACGCGGTCGCCGCGTTCCTGGTGGTCGGAGTATGGGCGGCCCTGGCCGGTCTGCTGCTGCTGATCACCCAACGGGAACGGGCGGAGGTCGCGGCCGGTGACGCGCACCGCCTCACCGCCCTGCTGCTGGGCGTGGCCGGGTTGCTGGCGATCGCCGGCTGTGCGTTGGCCCTGTGGTGGCTGGTGGATCTGCGGTCCACCCCGGCGGCGGACCTGTCCCGCCGTCCGTTGTTCGTCGGCTACGCGGGCAGCGCCGCCGGCATCGCCGGCTCCATGGCGGTGGTGATGGCGCTGGTACTCACCGCCGTCCACCGTCTGGTCCCCCGCTACAAGGGCTGAGCCGATGGGCGCCGTACGGTCGGCCTTCCACGACGAGTGCGACCGGCTCGGCGCGGTACTGCGCACCCTCGACCGGTCGGACCTGGACCGCCCGACCCGCTGCGCGCCGTGGACGGTGGCCGACCTGCTGGCCCACGTGCGCACCGGAGCCGGCCGGCTGGCCGACATGCTGGCCGCCCCGGCGCCCGGCCCCGCCCAGGTCGACGCCGCCGGCTACTTCGGCGCGGCGAAGTTCCTCCCGGCGGTGGACGCCGCCCGGATCGCCGCCGCCCGGGATCAGGCCGCCGCGGGCGACACCGGACCGTCGCCGGGCCGGACCGGCGCGGTGCTCGCCACGGACTTCGACCGCGCCTGGCGGGCCACCCTCACCGCCGTCGACGCCCACCCCGCCGACCGGGTGGTACGCACCCGGCACGGCGACGCGATGACGGTCACCGAGTTCCTGCGTACCCGGGTGGTGGAGGTCGGCGTGCACGGCCTCGACCTGGCCGAGGCGCTGGACCGACCACCGTGGCTGACCCCGACCGCCGCCCGGGTGATCGCCGACCTGCTCACCGGCGGGCAGGCCCTACCGCCGGACCTCGGCTGGGACCGGCTGACCCTGATCGGCAAGGCCACCGGCCGCAGCCCGCGCAGCCGGACCGAGCAGCAGGCTCTCGACACCGCCGGCATCCGGCTGCTCGCCTTCGGCGGCTGACCGCAGCCAGCCACGGCCGAGCGCTGTCAGGCGGCGGTGCGCGGCGCCGGCACGTGCGGAACGGCGGCACGCAGGTGGGCCAGGACCACCGGGTCGATCCGACCGGGCGCCAGCCGCTCCTCCAGGTTCTCCAACCCGGCCCAGGCGACCAACGCGTCCTCCGGCTCCGCCGGGTCGGCCGGATACCCGAGCGCGGTCAGCAGACCGGCGACCTCGGCGGCCAACGCACCGGTCAGGTCCAGCAGGGTCGCCGGATCGGGCCGGCTGAACAGCAGGGTGTGCACCGCGAGCAGCCGGTCGAGTTCGGTGATCGGATCGGGATGGTCGTCGACCCGCAGGTCGATCATGGTGTCGCCGGTGCCGCCGTACCCGCCGCCCCGGCGCACCACCAGCAGCCCCGCGCTCTGCCGGCCGCGCCGGTCACCCCCGGCGGCCTCGCCGGCCCGCAGCGCCGCGAGCAGCCGCTGCGGAAACGGCAGGTCGGTACCGGTCAGCCAGGCGTCGCGCAGCCCGTCGACGACCTGCGGACCGGTGAGGATGTTGCCCTGCGCCGCCCAACCGTCGCCGGCCTGCCCACCGGCCCACCCCCGGCAGTGGACCCCGGTCCAGGTGGCACCCGACCCGGTGGCGGCGACCACACCGAGCTGCCGGTGATCGCGTTCCGGGTCGGCGGCGACCAGGCCGGCGACCACCCCGGCGGCGGTCACGCCGGTCCGCAGCAGCGCCAACCCCTGCGGCCGGTAGGCCAGGTTCACGTGCGCCTGGGTGGCGATCGCGCCGACCTCGGCCGCGGCACCCGGCACCAGGGCGCCGGCGGCCAGGAACCGGCTCGCCACGACGACGCCGTGCAGTCGGCCGTCGTCGGAGCGGGCCACCAGGGAGAAGGTCACGCTGGACAGGTTAGCGCTGGTGACGGTCCTGCGACCGCCACCGTGACCTTGCCCGACGAGGCCGGGCCGGGCACCATCGACCGATGACGACGCGATGGGCAATGACGGTGCCGATGGGCGGAATCCCGCTCGCTGACCACGCCGCGGTGTACGCGGCCCTCGCCGACGCCGGCTTCACCGACGTGTGGTCCTCCGAGGTCAACGGGGCCGACGCGTTCACCCCGCTGACGCTGGCCGCCGCCTGGCAACCCGGGCTGCGGCTGGGCACCGCGATCACCCCGGCGTTCACCCGTGGACCCGGCCTGCTGGCGATGAGCGCCGCCGCGCTCGCCGACGTCGCCCCCGGCCGGTTCGCCCTCGGCATCGGCGCGTCGTCGCCGGTGGTGGTCTCCGACTGGAACGCCGTGGAGTTCACCGAACCGTTCCGACGCACCCGGGACGTGCTGCGTTTCCTGCGAGCGGCGCTGGGCGGGGAGACCGTCGACGGTGCCTTCGACACCTTCGCCGTCCGCCGGTTCACCCTGGAACGGCCGCCGGCGGTGCCGCCGCCGCTGCTGCTGGCCGCGCTGCGTCCCGGCATGCTGCGGCTGGCCGCCGCCGAGGCCGACGGAGTGATCCTCAACTGGCTCGCCGCCACCGACGTGCCCCGGGCGGTGGCCGAACTGGGGCGACGACGGGCGCAGTTCGAGGTGGTCGCCCGGATCTTCGTCTGTCCCACCGAGGACGCCGGGTACGCCCGCACCCTCGGCCGACGGATGATCACCAGCTATCTGACCGTACCCGCGTACGCGGAGTTCCACCGCTGGCTCGGCCGGCAGGAGGCACTCGCCGGCATGTGGACGGCGTGGGCCGCCGGCGACCGCCGTGCCGCCCTGGCCGCGATCCCGGACGAGGTGGTCGACGCGCTGATCCTGCACGGCTCACCCGAGCGGTGCCGGGCACAGGTGAACCGGTACGTCGACGCCGGGGTGGACGTACCGGTGCTGGCGCTGCTGCCCACCCCGGAGACCACCGCCACCGACCCGGCGGCCCTGACCACGCTGCTCGCCCGGCTCGGCCGCGACGCCAAGGAGGCGGCGTGAACCTCACCGACCGGGTAGCGGTCATCACCGGCGGGGCCGGGGGGATCGGTGCGGCACTGGCCCGACGGTTCGCCGCCGAGGGCGCCACCGCGCTGGTCCTGGCCGACCTCGACGGTGCCGCCGCCGAGGCGGTCGCCGCCGCCGTGGGCCCGCTGGCCCGTGGGGTCGCGGTCGACGTCACCGACGAGGAACAGGTACGCGCCCTGGTCGCCGACACCGAACGTCGCCACGGCCGGATCGACGTGTTCTGCGCCAACGCCGGAGTGAGCACCGGCGGGGGAGTGGAGGTCGACGACACCGGGTGGGAACGGTCCTGGCGGGTCAACGTGCTCGCCCACGTGTACGCCGCGCGGGCGGTGCTGCCGGCGATGCTCGCCCGGGGCAGTGGTTACCTGCTGCACACCTGCTCGGCGGCGGGAGTGCTGACCGCCGTCGGCGACGCCGCCTACACCACCACCAAGCACGCCGCCGTGGGGTTCGCCGAATGGCTGTCGGTGACCTACCGCGACCAGGGCATCCGGGTCAGCGCGCTGTGCCCGCAGGGAGTCGACACCCCGATGCTGGCCGACGGACTGGCCGCCGGGCACCTCGGTGCCCGGATCATCGCGGCCTCCGGCGCGGTGCTCAGCCCGGACGACGTGGCCGCCGCTGCGGTCGCGGGAATGGCGGAGGAACGGTTCCTGATCCTGCCGCACCCGGAGGTGGCCGACTACGCCCGCCGCCGCGCCGAGGACCCCGACGGCTGGCAGTCCGGCCTCCGCAAACTCGTCCGCCGCCTCCGAGCCACCGCCTGATCGCCGATCCCTCCGCCGCACCGCGTCGCCGATCATGCAGTTGTGGCACCCGAAAGGTTGCGAAAGATCCTTTCTGTCAGGTGCCACGACCGCATTCAAGGTAGGCGGATGGGGTTAGCGGGGCCAGCGTAGGGGGCCTGGGTGGACCGCCCAGAGCAGGCGACGCCAGAGGGGATGGGCGGCGCGCAGCGTCGCGCTGTAGGTGGTGGCGGCCTCGGCTGCGATCTCGGCCTGTTCGGCGGTAGCCGTGCCGGGCGCGAAGCCAACCTGGTTGATCAGCGTGGCGAGGTCATCGACGGCGAGCTGCGCCGCCGTCGACACCGGACGGTCCTCGTCGGCGGTGTTTTCGGCATCGGTGCGGTTGACGGTGGACGTGGCTTCGGCGGTGACGACGTCGCGACGGGTGGCCTCGGCCAGGGTTCGTCCAGCCACGGCGGCGACCTCGGTGGCGGACAGGTCCGCGGCGACCGGTTGGCCGGCCAGCCGCAGCGTGTCGGTCAGCTCCCGCCAGGCGCCGGCGATGCGGTGGCCGGGGTCGCCCCGGTGCAACCGGGCCCGGGTCTGTGCCCGGCGCAGCCCAGCGAGGGTGACCAGCAACGCCACCACGACGAGCAGCAGACCACCGCCGGTGCCACCGACAAGCACCGGCGTCGGTACGCCGCCGCCGTCGGCCGGCCCGCCGGGTGCGGCCTGCGCCGGTGACGAGGCGGTCGGCTCCAGGGTGGGCTCCGGCTGCTCCGACGGTGGCGGGTCCTCCGGCTGCGGGCGGAAGTCCTCCTCCACCGGCCGGGGCTCCTCGTCCGGCCGGGGCAGCGGGTCGAACGCCACCCAGCCGAGACCGTCGAAGAGCACCTCCGGCCAGGCGTACGCGTCGGCGGCCCGCACCGGACCCGACGAGGGGGCGGCGAAGCCGACCGCCACCCGGGTCGGTAGCCCGGCCAGCCGACCCAGCACCGCGAACGACGCCGCGAACTGTTCGGACGTGCCGCGCTGCCCGCCACCGTTGCGCGGCCCGAACAGGAAGAACGCCAGATTCGGGTAGGCGTGGCCGCTCGGCGCGTCGGCCACCAGCCGGTAGTGCTCGGCCAGCCACTGCTCGATCGCCGCCGCCCGCGCGTACGGCGCGCCGTTCTCCTCGGCCAGCTGGGTCGCCAGCCGGCGCAACTGCTCGGGTGCCCCGTCGGGAACGTGCAGCACCCGGGCCACCGCGTCGCCGGCCGGGGTGTTCGCGGTGGCCAGCAGGTTGTTGTCCGGGCGTTCGCGGGCCGAGGTGACCGCGTAGCGCAGGCCGGGGGTGAGACCCTCGGGACGGATCAGCGTGCCGGTGCCCGGGTCGTAGGCGACCCGGGCGCCGCTGACCTCTCGCGGGGTGGGCACCGCGGGCAGCAGCCGGCCACTGAGGTCACCCACGGTGATCTCCTGCCGGACGGTCTCGACCGTGGCGTACGGCGCCGGTTCGGTGGCGGGCAGGACCCGGCCGGCGTTGCGGTAGGTCGCGCCCACCCGCCACGTGACGCCGTCGTAGTCGCTGAGCACGGCCAACCGGATCCGTGCCGCGGCATCGCCGGCCGCCGTGCCCTGCCCCGGGTCGGCCGGGTCCGTCAGGCCGGCGCCGCCGGGGAGGTCGGTCGCCACCTGGAACAGTTCCTGCTCCGGATTCAACGCCCAACCGGAGATCCGGATCAGCGGGTTCTCGTCGAGCGTCTCCACCTGCGGCGGCTGCACGTAGCGCCGGGGATCCACCGGTCGGGTCTCCACCAGGGCGGCCACCGCCGGGCCGAGCAGCGCGGCAAGCGCCACCACCACCGCCGTACCGGCGGCCGAGGCCACCGCCAGCCGGGCCCGTAGCCCGGACCGGCCCGCCGGGGAGAGCCCGTCGACCGGGTCGCCGTCCGGCGGCCGGGACGACACGGCCAACCCGAGCGCCGCCGTCACCACCACCGCCACCGTCGCGCCGATCGCCGGCTCCGCGTTGGGTCCGACCACGTACACCGCGCCGGCGTGCAGCAGCACCGGCGGCAGGTAGCCCAGCAGCACCCGCCCGGCCCGCAGCGCCACCTCCGCGCCGGCCAGCCCGGCCAGCCAGGCGGCCACCACCGGCAGCAGGACCGTGTCCGGCGTGGCCTGCACCGGGATCATCGCGGTCAGCAACCGGGGAATCGCGTTGCCGGCGGCGTCGCCCGCCACCTCGACGAACCCGCCCGGCAGCTGTGCGTCGGTGGCCGCCACCCGCAGGGACACCGCCGTCCACCCGAGCATGGCCAGCACCGACACCGGTGCCACCAGCCAGGACGGCAGCCGCCGGGCCACGACGCTGACCAGCACCGACCCGACCGCCGCGCCGGCCACCAGCATCGTCAGCAGCGACCCCGCGTACACCCGACCGAGCACCACCCCGGCCAGCGTGACCAGCACGACGAGCGTCGCCGGCACCGCCACCGCCCGCAGCAGCCTCACCACCGGCGTACCCCGTCCCACTCGGCGGCGAAGGCCGCCCCGTCGGCCGCGTCGACGACGACCAGCCCGGCCGCGCCCGGCGGCGTCGGCTCCGCCGCCCCGAAGATCCCGACCACCACCGACGGGTACGCGCCGCGCAGCGCCCCGACGTGCCCCAGATCGTCGCTCGCTCCCGGTCCGGTGAGGACGACAAGCGTGTCGCCGAGCCGGTCGCGGCGCAGCCGCGCCGCCGCAGCCTCCAGCGTGCCCTCGCCGGTAAGCGTCACCGCCGCCAGTCGATCCAACGGTCCACTCGGACCGGTCCCCGACCCGTCGCCGCCGGCACCGCCACCCGCCGCGCTCCCGCCCCAGCCGTCTCCGTCGCCCGGCCCGGTGCCGCCCGGCCCGGCGGACGTGTCCTCGGCGGCTACGAACAGCAGTACCACCGGCAGGTCCTCGCGGACCGCCGCCGTGACCACCGAGGCCGCCGCCTCGCAGGCCGACTCGAACGACTCCGCCAGCCCGCCGACCCGGTCCGGATGCGCGAGCGCCCGGTTGTCCAGCAGCACCACGATCCGGGGCAGGCTGGTGTCCACGTTCTCCCGCACCATCAGCTCACCCACCCGGGCGCTGGTGCGCCAGTGCACCCGACGCAACTCGTCACCGACGACGTACTCCCGCAGCGAGTCGAAGGTGATCGAACCGTGCGGCACCGCGTCGACCCGCCCGTCGAGACTGCGGCCCGCGCCGGTGGGCACCGCCCGCAGCGGATGGACACGCGGGTGCACCCACACCGGCACCACATCGCCGTAGGAGCGGGCCAGCACCACCAGGCCGAGCGGGTCGCGGCGGACCACCCGCAGCGGCCCGACCGGCACCACCCCACGCCGGCTCGTCGGCACCGGGTAGCTGACCGTGGTGTCCGCGCCGGGCCGCAACCGCAGCACCGGCACCGGCACCACCCGGTCACCGCAGCGGTCGGTGGCCAGCATGCTCGCCGCCGGCACCCGCCCCGCATTCCGGACGGTCAACGTCATCGCCGCCGGCTCACCCCGGGCCACGCGGTCCGGGTCGGCCCGTCGGGACACCAGCAGCCGGGGCCGCCGGGCCGCCGCGAGCACAGCGACCGCCAGTGCGGTGCCGGCCGCCGCGCCGAGCAACGTCAACTCCGGGTACCCGAACCGGAAACCCGCCCCCAGCAGCAGCGCGGCCGCCACGAGCAGACCCATGCCCCGGGCGGTGATCCCCACGCCAGACCTCGCCGGTCAGGGGTGCGCCGGGGCCGGCTGGCCCGACGGCAGCGGCACCGGCACCGAGGCGACCGCCTGCCGCAGCACGTCCGCGGCGGTCACCCCGCGCACCTGGGCGTCGGGCGTGAGCAGCAGCCGGTGCGCGAAGACCGGCTCGGTGAGCGTCTTCAAGTCCTCCGGCATGATCCAGCCCCGCCCGTCGATCAACGCGTACGCGCACGCCGCCCGGGTCAACGCGATCACCCCACGTGGACTGACCCCCACCCGGACCTGCGGATGGGTGCGGGTGGCCGCCGCCAGCCGCACCGCGTACGCGTACAGCGGCTCGGCGATGTGCACCCGCCGGGCCATCCGGACCATCTCGCCGACGGTGGCGGTGTCGGTCACCGCCGCGAGCGCCTCGGGGGAGCGGACCGTCGCCCCGCGCAGCACCTCCACCTCCACCGACTCGTCCGGATATCCCACCGACAACTTCACCAGGAACCGGTCCAGCTGCGCCTCGGGCAGCCGGTACGTGCCGTCCATCTCCACCGGGTTCTGGGTGGCCACCACCAGGAACGGCTGCGGCACCGGATGCCGCACCCCGTCGACGGTGACCGTCCGCTCCTCCATCACCTCCAGCAGCGCCGACTGCGTCTTCGGCGACGCCCGGTTGATCTCGTCGGCGATGACGATGTTGGCGAAGACCGGGCCGGGGTGGAACTCGAAGCCCCGGGTGGCCTGGTTGAAGATGGTCACCCCGGACACGTCGGAGGGCAGCAGGTCCGGCGTGAACTGGATCCGCCGCCACTGTCCCTGCACCGTCGCCGCGATCGCCCGGGCCAGCGTCGTCTTGCCCACCCCGGGCACGTCCTCCAGCAGCACATGCCCCTGGGCGAACAACGCGGTGAACGCCAGCCGCACCACCTGCGGTTTGCCGAGCACCACCGTGTTCACGTTCTCGGCCAGCCGGGCGGCGAGGGCGGCGAAGCCCTGCACCTCCTGCTGGTTGAGCGGTTCCTGGCTGTTCACGGTGGTGCTCCTCGCCTGGGGTGGATCAGCAGGTGGGCAGGACGCCGATGTCGTCCCCGCCCTCCAGGTTGAGCCAGGCCCACGGGATGTAGTTGCGTCCGCTGTACTCGACCTGCACCCACCAGGTGCTGCGCTTCTCGTTGTTGTAGATGTACGCGTACACCTCTTCGCCTCGCTGCTTGCACAGCGCCTTCAACCGGGTGCCGGGCTTCGCCCAGCCGACCTGGCGGTCGTTGTCCTGCCGGGCGACCGAGAAGATCTCGTTGCCGTTGCGGCCGTCACGGTCCCGGTCGCAGTAGGTGGCCTCAGCGCCTGAGTCGCCGTTGTTGCAGGTGGCGATGCCGTACATGGCGTCGGTCTGCTGCGCTCTGGTGGCGGTGCCGCTGCCGGCGGCGTTGGTCGCCGTCACCGTGAAGGTGTAGCTGGTGCCGGGGGCCAACCCGCTCATCGTGATGCTCGAACACGGGCCACTCTTCGCCGGCTGACCCGACCGGGACAGCGTACAACTGGCCTCACCGCCGCCGGCGTCCACGGTGAACGTCACCGTCGCCGCCGTCGCGGTCGCCGACGAACCGGTCACCGTCACCCGGGGCGCGGCCACCGTACGCGCCGTCGTCGTCGCCTGCGCACCCTCGCCGGCCTCGTTGACCGCCCGGACCCGCACCGTGACGTTCTGCCCGTCACCGAGCCCACCCACGGTCGCCCGGGTGTCGGTGACCTCGCTGCGCTTGTCACCCACCTCGACCACGTAACCGGTCACCGGCCGACCGTTGGCCACCGCCGGCGACCACTGCACCGCCACCGTCCCCGGCTGGTCGGCCACCGTGCCCGCCCGCAGCTCCAGCGGCTCGCCGGGAACCGTGAACGGCACCACCGTGTTACTCACCGGCGACGCCTGCGACGCGGCCCCCTTGTCGTTGACCGAGACGACGGTGAACGCGTACTGCGTGCCGTACTCCAGCTCACCGGCCTTCACCACCAGCTCGGTGCCGGTCGCCTCACCCACCGGGGCGTTCGTGCCCGCCGAGGTCGCCGACACCGCGTACCGGGCGATCGTGTTGCCCTGCCCGTTCGCCTCCGGCCAGCTCACCACCACCGTGCCGTCCGCCCGCGCCTCGGCGGTCACCTCGGTCGGCGCGTCCGGCACCTCCGCGGTCGGCGTCACCGGGTTGCTGGTCCGGGCCGGACCCGCGCCCTTCGCGTTCACCGCGTGCACCGAGAACCGGTACGTCTCACCGTTGGTCAGCTCGGTGACCTCCACCGACCGCTGGTTCGCGCCGACCTCCAGCCGCTGCCCTGCACCCTCCACCACGTACCGGATGATCTCGGCACCGTTGGCCGCCGCCGGCCGCCAACTCACCCTGGCCCGTGCGTCGCCGGCCGCCGCGCTCACGTTGCGCGGCGCACCCGGCTTGCTCACCTGCGGCTTCTTCGGCGGCGGAGGCGGCGGCGGAGGCTCCGGCGGCGGATCGCCTCCGAGCACGTCGTTGGCGTACTTGTCGACCTCCCGCACCTGGTGCGAATCGTCGACCACCCGCGCGGTCGCCGCGTCCGGCGCGTTGATGAACAGGTAGTTCTCCCGCACCTCCAACTCCAGCGGGCCACCCCAGCGGCCCCGGATCGTGTCGGTCAACTGACCCGTCGCGTCGAACGCGTACACCGTGCCCGCCGCCTCGTCCGCGCAGTAGAACCGTCCGGCCCAGGCCACCGCCGGACCGAGCCGGTCACCATCGCCCGGCACCGTGAACGACCGCACCTCGCCACCGTCGCCGATCGCGTGCACCTGCCGCTGCCCCGGCACCGTCACCGGCACCACCGGCCCGCTGGTGCGCACCGGCAGGATGCCGGGACCGGTCAACGTCGACGCCAACGGCGTGCGTCGGGTCGTACCGGCCACGACCGTCACCAACGCCCCGGCCGTGCGGTCCAGCACCGCCACCCCGTCGTCCAACGTGGAGACCACCAACTCATGGCTCGCCTCAGCCACGTCGTACGTTTGCACCCGCGGCGAACCCACCGGCGAGTCCGCCGCCTCCGACGGCAGGACCGCCGGTGTGATCGCCGAGACCGTGCCCTCGGCCGGCACCGCCACCCACAGGCGGCCCTCGCCGTCGAACGCGCCGCCGGTGATCCCCGGCGGATAGCGGACCGGCTCACCCACCGGGGCCAGCGAACGCGGATCCAACTGCCGCACCACACCCTGGACCGCGTCCACCACGAACGCCGCGTCCTCGTGCAACGCCACACTCACCCCGAGCCCCGGAGCGGTCGGCGTGGTCGCGGTGATCTGCAACGTCGCCAGATCCAACGTGCTGATCTGGCCGGTGTTCAGATCCCGCAGCACCAGCAGCCGGTCCGTCTGCGTCACCTGCATCGGATGCCGCCGCGCCGCCGGCACCTCGGTCCGGGTGTCCACCCGCGCGGTGACCCCGTTGACCCGCGCCAACTCGCTGCGCGCGGCGCTCCACAACCACGAACTGGCGTCGTAGTTGGCCACCGCGTTGTCCGCCGAACCCAGACCGAGCACGGTCAGGCCCATCGCCGCCAGCAACGCCAGCACCGTACCCACGGTGACCAGACCACCGCGTACCCGGGACCGGGATCGTGGGGTCCGGGTCGCAACGGCCTCGTCGATGCTCGCCACAGCCGGCAGCCTCCCGTGTCGTCTCGGCAGGTGGCGCCCCCGTCCGGCGACCCCTCCCCTGAGCCGGGAGCCATCATATGGTCACGCTGCGGACGCCGGGAACCCGCACCGTCCGCCTGTGGACACCCAGCGTGGCGTGTCGTCGGCGTGTCCCGCCAGGATCGTCCGATCGGGACCGGTCACCCGCCGGTCAGCGGGTCGGGGCCGGCTACCGTGACGTGCACACCTGGTCGGAGGTGGCGAACTGGTCGGTGTCGTAGACGGCGAGCACCGCGAAACAGTAGTTCACCAGGGTGCTCAACCCGTTGACCGTGTAGCTGGTCCGACCCGGGTCCACCGTGGCCATCATGCCCAACGACTGCCCGTTCCGCCCGCCGGCCACCATGAACGGCACCAGCCCGTCCGACGGGTCCGTCCAGGTCAACGTGATCGTCGTGGTGTCGTCGCGCATCGTCAGGTTCCCCGGCGGCGGGCCGACCGCACCGAGCGACGGCGTCGTCGGTTCCGTCGGCGGTGCGGCCCGCCGGTCCAGGACCAGCAGACCCACCCCGATCACGGCGGCCAGGGCCACCAGGACCGCCACCACCGCCACCACGATCGCGACCCGGTTGCGACCCGCCGTCGGCTCCCCGCCCGGCATCGCCAACGGTCCCTGGTACGGCGCGGCGACCCCCGGAAGCTGCGAACCGGACCGACTCCAGGCCGGCGACGCGGCCGGCCCCGGATAGGGCGGCGGCGCACCCTGGCCGCCCGGCTGCGGATAGGCCGCCGGGCCGTGCGGCTGGGCACCCGACCCGTACGGGCCGGGTCCGCCGACCTGGCCGTACGACGCACCGCTGACCGGCTGGTACGGCATAGGTGCGGGGTGGGAAGCTCCGCTCGTCGGCGGGTAGCCGACCGGCCCGCTGACGGGTGCTCCGCTGGTCGGTGGGCGTTCAGCCGGTCCGTCGGTGGCTGCTCCGCTGGACGGCGACGCATACCCGGATGGTCCGCTGGTAGACGCTGGGTGGCCGCCCGCTCCGGTGGTCGCCGGGTAACCCGGCGGTCCGCTGGTCGGGCCGGGTTGCGGCAGTGGTGCGGTCATCTCGTGCGGGCCGGCCGTCGGGCTGACCAGCGCGGCGCCGTGCGCGGGCACGGACGGTGTGCTGACCGGCGGTGTGCTGACCGGTGGTGCCCAGCCGGACGGTCCGCTGACGGGCGGTCCGCTCGTCGGTGGTCCGCTGACCGGTGGCGCCCAGCTCGGTGGTCCACTGACCTGTGCTCCGCTGACGGGTGGTCCGCTGACGGGTGGTCCGCTGACGGGTGGTCCGCTGACCGGTGGTGCCCAGCCGGGTGGTCCGTTCGTCGGTGGTGCGCTGACGGGTGGTCCGCTGACCGGTGGTGCGCTGATGGGCGGTGCGCTGATGGGCGGTGCGCTGATGGGCGGTGCGCTGATGGGCGGTGCGCTGACCGGTTGGGCCAGGCTCCGGGGTGCCTCGGCGGGCTGCCCAGGCGCCGGTGGCGCGCTGACCGACCAGACCGAGGCGGGTGGAGCACTGACCGGCAGCCCCTCGGCCGAGGGTCCGGCCACCGCCGACGACCAGGCCGGGGCCGCACTCACCGGTGAGGGCACACCAGCTGCCGGTTCCGGCGGTACGGACGGACCACCGGCCCGCGCCGCCTCCTCGTCCAACAGCGGCCCGATCTGCTGGACACGGATCGTGGGCCGGGCCCACTCCGGATGCCCGGTCGACGCGGCCCCGCTCCCCGCCGACGCCGACCCGTCGGCGGCCGGATAGGGACGCAGCACGCCCGTCTGTTCCTCGTCCTCGACCCGCTGACGAACCGCCCCTGTCGGCGGCGGGTGCGGCGCCGCGAGCGACGCCCCGGTGGGCGGCGCAGCGGGCGACGACGGAGCCGGCACCGTGCCGACGGGCTCGGCCACGACGGCAGGCGAGACCGGCGGCACCATCGGCGCGGGTGGCACCGCAGCCGATCGGGCCTGGTCGACCGGCCGGACTGACTGATCTTGAAAGGCGGTCCGCGCCTGCGGCACCACTGGTGGCGGAGGCACCGCGGGCGGAGGCGGAACCTGTGCGGCGGACGGCGGCGGTATCCGAGGGTCAGGCGACACGGCGGATGCGGGAATCTGACGTGGGATCTGCGGCACCGCTGCCGGCGGTACGGCGGACAGTGGCGGGATCTGCGACGCCGCTGCCGATGGCACGATGGGCGGTGGCGGGATCTGTGGCGGGTTCGGCTCGGCAGAGGACGGCGGTGCCGCAAAGGTCGGCGGTGCCGCCGGAATGACCGGTGGCGGCGGTACGACGGAACCCTGGGGTAAGCCGGATGGGTGAGAGACGGCCGCCCTTCCAGGCTCGCCGGAAACGGGATGATCGATGGCCGGCGTGGCTACCGACGCTGAGGGCGGTGCCGCAGTCGAGGCGTCGTGCGGCTTCCACAGCGTGGAGAGCGCGGCCAGGGACACCGTCGGTTCATCCAGAGCCCCCCGGGCCGACCGGCCAGCCGGGCCAGGATGGGAGGCGGGAAGGACCACGGGCTGCGGGGCGGGAGCGGCGTCGCCGAGGTACTCCCGAGACATGCGTACCGCCGGATGGTCGGCACCGAGCACGGCGGGGCCGGCGGCGGCCACCCGGGTGTAGTTGCGGCGCGCCTCGTGGCGGTTGCCCAACTCGTCCGCGACGGACCCCAGCTCGAAGGCCAACGCCAGCATCAGGGGATCGGCATGCGGCCAGCGACGCTCCCCGGCGGCGAACGCCTCCTCCAACACCCGCCGGGCCGCGCTCGGGTCGTCCGCCTCCCGATGCAGCCTGGCCAGCAGGTGAGCGGTGCTGAGCACGTCCGGATGATCCTTGCTGAACGGCGGCCGAGTCGACTCGACCGCCTCGATCAGCAGGTCACGGGCGGCGGCGAGGTTACCCGCAGCACGCAGCGCGAGGGCCCGTTGCTGAGCGACGGCCAGGGGAGAAGCATGGGGCACGGGCCCATGCTGCCGGGTACGGGCACCTCGACGCTACCCGGCGACGGCCCGCCGCGACCCCCGTGCCACCGTCGCCGGACGAGCCCGATGCCGATGTGCATGATCCATCTGGGGCGTGTACAGTAACTCCCCGTGCAGCCCACCGGGCGGCCTTCGGGTGATGGGATCACCGGGCCGACACGGTAGGCTGGACAGGTAGGTCCGGGTGGCGGAATGGCAGACGCGCTAGCTTGAGGTGCTAGTGCCCGTATAGGGCGTGGGGGTTCAAGTCCCCCCTCGGACACAATCTAGTACATGATCCACTCGGGGTCGCCTGAGCGGACACCGTGCGGGTCGTCGGCCGGTAGGTCAGGGTGATCCCTAGTTCGCGGTAGACCAATGCCTTGTCGGTGGGGTCGGCGTCGCGGAGCACCGTGGTGATGTTTCCCAGGGTTTCCACGATGCGGCGGATCTCGTCCGGTGTCATGGTCCGGCGTCCGGTGAGGCGGCGCAGGGTGGCTTCGGCGGTAACCTGTTCGGCTTGGACATCGGCGATCCAGCGGCTGACGATGGTGGGGTCGGTGCCGCTGTCGAGCGCGGCTCGGTAGCGGTCCAGGCGGGTGGTGCAGGTGGCGAGGGTCTCGCGGGCTGCCTTGAGCGCTTGCTGGTCGGCGTCGTGGTGTTGTGCGTCGGCCATGGCCTGGATGGTTTCGGTGAGTCGGGTGGGTGTGAAGGCTCGGGCGAGCCACGGGTCGAGTTGTTCGAGGATGTGGTCCTCGCGGACGTAGATGCTGCGGGGGTGCGCGACGCGGTTGGTGTCGGCGTACTCGGCGGGGTAGGTGCAGCGGTAGTTGTTGCGGTCGTTGTTGAAGCTGCCGACCATGCGTCGTTGGCAGATGCCGCAGTGCCGCAGGCCGGCCAGTTGGTAGTTGCGTTTGCTGGCCCGCGGCTTGCGGATCCCGTCGGGGCGTTTTCCGGCGGTGGCGATGAGGGCTTGTACGCGGGCGAAGGTCGCGTCGTCGACCAGTGGTTCGTGTGCCAGGGCGCCGGAGTAGATCCAGTCCTCGGCCGGGTTCCAGCGCATCTTTGTTTCGTGTCCGAGGGCGACGTCGTCGACGTCGAGGAGGATCTCGGTCTTGCGTTGTTTGTTCCAGACCTGGCGGCCGGTGTAGCGGGGGTTGGTCAGGATGACCCGGATGGCGCTCTTGCTCCATGCGGGGGTGTTGCGGTGCGGGTTACGTCGTCGGTCGTAGGCCGAGGGGGACAGGATGCCGTCGCGGGTGAGTCCTTCGGCGATGGCGAGGAGGCCGTTACCGGCGAGGTACTCGGTGTAGATGCGTGCGACGACGGGCGCGGTGAGCGGATCGGGTTCCAGGCGGTGCAGTCGCCGCCCGTCGGCCGCTTTGCTCGGGTTCGGGTGGGGACCGGCATCGGCGAGCCGGTAGCCGTAGGGCGGGCGTCCACCGAGGAACCGTCCCTCGGTGGCGGCCTGAGCGGCCATGGCGCTGCGTACACGTAGCTTGATGCGGTTGCGTTCGCCCTTGCTCATGCCGCCGTAGAGGGCCATGACGAGGTCGTGGGCGTCGCTGCCCGGGTCGACTGCGCCGCCGACCTCGGGCACCCATAGCGCCACCTGGTAGTGCTCGAACAGTGGGAAGGTGAGCCCGAACTGGTTGCCGTAGAAGGCGCGTTGTGGCTCACCGATGACTACGGCGTCGAAGCCGCGCCGTGGGTCGCGTAGCGCGGCGAGCAGGCGAGCCGCTTCGGGGCGACGTTTCCATGGCAATGAGCGGGACAGTCCGATGTCGAAGAACTCGGAGACCACCTGCCCGCCTACCGGCTCGATCAGCGCCCGTGACCGTGCAAGTTGCCAGGCTCGGGACGCTTCCGGATCCTGCTGGTCCTCGGTCGAGACTCGACCGTAGAAGGCAAAACGATGCGGCTGAGGGGCAGGAGAAAGCGCTGTGGAGCGCTGTTGTTTGGTTGCCCATTCCACGGTCATGCTTCCTCGCTGTCGGGGGGATGCAGTCGTTGATGTGCGGCGAGCAGTATTCGTAGGAGCACGTGGGCTGCGACCTGGTTGATCTCAGGCGGATCCGTTGGCGTGTCTACAGTTAGCTGCCTGGGATCCTGTTCGGGTGTTGACCGTCGGTCGGTGCAATTGTATTCGGAATCACGGGGAATCGGCGAATTCGGCTGGTGTGGGTCCATAGGCGCTCCGGCAGATGACGGCGATCATTTGATCGCCCTCGCGTGACGTCTTCATCGGGTTTCTTCCTTTCGTGGCTTGACCATTTGGGCCTGTCTCGCCAACGGTGTTTCCGGCGATCTTGGTTAGTAGGTTTCAGCGGCTGGGAAGCGGTCGCTGAAGGTGATGGCGAAGGCGTTCAGGGCGGGTTTCCAGCGCATCGTCCATCGGGTCCTGCCTGCTCCGGTGGGGTCCAGGGATCGGGTCACCAGGTACAGACACTTCAACGCGGCCTGCTCGTTGGGGAAGTGGCCGCGGGCCTTCACGGCCCGCCGGTAGCGGGAGTTCAACGACTCGATCGCGTTCGTGGAGCAGATCACCCGCCGAATCTCCACGTCGTAGTCGAGGAACGGGATGAACTCGGCCCAGGCGTTGTCCCACAGGCGGATCACCGCCGGATACCGGCCACCCCACTTCTCGGCGAGGTCGTCGAACGCGGCCCTCGCGGCGGTGGCGTTGACGGCGGTGTAGATCGGTTTGATGTCCCGCTTGATCTCGTCCCAGTACTTGCGGGCGGTGAGCCGGAACGTGTTACGGATCAGATGGATGATGCAGGTCTGCACGATCGTGGCCGGCCACACGTTCGTCACGACCTCGGGCAGGCCTTTCAGGCCGTCGCAGACGCAGAAGAACACGTCCTTGACGCCGCGGTTGCGTAGATCGGTCAGCACGCTCATCCAGAACTTCGCGCCCTCACCGCCCGTGCCGGCCCACAGCCCGAGGATGTCCTTGTCGCCGTCGAGAGTGACGCCGATCGCGGCGTAGAACGGCCGGTTCGCGACCTGCCCGTCCCTGACCTTGACCACGATCGCGTCGATGAACACCGCCGCGTAGATCTCATCCAGGGGCCGGTGCGACCAGTCGGTCATCTCCTCGATCACCTTGTCGGTGATCCGTGAGATTGTCTCCCTGGACACCGAAGCCCCGTAGATCTCGGCGAAGTGCGCCGAGATCTCCCCGGTCGTGAGCCCTTTGGCATACAACGACAACACGACCTCGTCGACGCCTGAGAGGCGCCGCTGCCGCTTGCGCACGATCTGCGGGGTGAACGTGCCGGCCCGGTCCCGTGGCACGTCGATCTGCACCGGCCCGTTGGCGTCGGTCAGCACCGTCGGCGATCACATCGGTGGTGAAGTCTTCCCAGCCGGAGACATAGGTCTGCGCGTGACCTACGACTGCTTTCGCAAGAGTTCGAACACGCTTGCGAAGCTGTCGGTGCCGTGTCCGTCGGCTACCCGCTGACCGAGGAGGGCGTGTAACGGCGCGTGTATGTCCGTGCTGACGCCGCGGCTGTGGCTGACATGGGCGAGTTTGGCGACCGCGACCTGGTTCATGGCGACCGGGGAGACACCGGTTGTGTAGTCGCGGGACTCGGCTTCGTCCGCCAGTTCGGACATAAACGCGATCATGCCGTGCAGCCACCGGGTGGCCAGCGGAAGGAACGCCGATGGTGCGACGTCGGCCGTGTCCAGTAGCGCCGCACCGTGCAGGAAGCCGGTCAGGGCCGCGTAGCCGCTGCTGAGCAGCGCCAGGTCCCACAGCTCCGCCGCCGTGGCGTCAGTGCCGAGGTAGTAGCTGGTTGCCAGGACGTCCAGCACGTCACGGTGCGTCTCGAACGCTGCGGCGGACCCGCTGTAGAGGAAGAACGCGTCGGGTGATGCCACGGTCTGCGGTACCGCCATCATCGCGCCGTCGAGATAGTCGGCGCCGTGCCCAGCGGCCCAGGCGGCCACGGCCTGCGCCTCGTCCGGTGTACCGGTGGTCAGGTTGACGAGGGCGCGGCCCCGTATCTCGGCCACGCTGCCGTCGAGCACTTCGTGTACACCGTCGTAGTCGCCCACACAGACGATCACGAGTGGGCTTGCCGCGATGGCGTCGCTAACGGTGTCGGCACGGAGGGCGCCCTTGCCGACGAGGGTGTCAGCCTTTCCCCTGGTGCGGTTCCAGACAGTGGTCCGGTACCCGGCGGACAGGAGCGCCTGCGCCATCGCTCGACCCATCTGACCGAGACCGAGAACAGTGATGTGGGACCGGTCGCCGTGAGTTGCTTGCTGAGCTGCCATGCCGGCTAACGTAGACATTCACGTTGACGTGAGAGTCCACCCGCGGTGGGGGAGGTCACATGCGCATCGGCGAACTCGCCCGGCGGACCGGAATCAGCGAACGGGCGCTGCGCTACTACGAGGAACAACAGCTCCTACGACCGGAACGGCGCCGCAGCGGGTACCGCGAGTACGCGGAGGGCGACGTCCGGACGGTGCGTAACATCCGCACGCTGCTGGCCGCGGGCCTGAGCACCTACACAATCGCCGAGGTGCTTCCCTGCATGACCGACGACGGTGACGCGCTGGTGCCCGCATGCCCCGAGCTGACCACTGTGCTGAGCCAGGACCGGGACCGCCTCACCACGGCCATCGACGACCTGCTCGCCGCCCGCGACATCCTCGACGCCATCATCGCTGCCGGCGGCTCCGAAACAGCCCAGACTGCCAGCGATCCGGCCCCGGCAGCGGCACCCGCGGGCTGACCGGTCCAGGCCCGCAATTCGCCGGTGCTGCCAGCGGTACCCAGGGCCGGTGACCTTCGGCTCCGCGCCACCATCGGCCCTGCGATCAACAGGCAAAGCCGTACCGCTCATCAAAGTCCGGTCCGGACAGTGATGGGGGGCCCACCGGCTGGCGCGCTCTGTCAGCGGCAGATCCAGACGATCACGCCGTGGCGGATCCGTTAGCCTGACCGCGGTGGTCCGCCACCGACTGCGCTTCCACGTGACAGACCACGTGAATCATCGCGGAGAGACCTGAGCAGCTCAGGACATGTCCGGGTGGGGTGCGGCGCACTGTTGCGCCGACTTCATACCGCCGGTGCCCGACATCGGCAGACGAAAGGACATGACATGTCGTCGAAGGACGAGAAGAACCTGACGCAGGTCGCCAACAAGATCTCGACCATGGACGAGCCGACCCGTTCGACGATGCAGCGGGTGCACGACATCATCATGGCCGCGGCCCCAACCCTGAAGCCGCGCATCTGGTACGGCATGCCCGCCTACGCGAAGTCGGCGAGCACACCCGCGCTCGTCACGCTGCGCATGGACGAACGACTGAACCTCGCGATCACCGAGAAGGCAGCCTTCCGCGCGGCAGGCGGCGCGGACGGGGGACTGATGCCGGCCGCGTGGTACTTCGAAACGGTGGATGCCGTCACTGAGAGGCGCATCGCCGAGATCGTCCGCTCCGTGGTCGACTGATCGTCTGCTCCCCCGGTCCCGGGATGAGGGTGGACCACCACCTCGTCCCCGGGGCGGGCCGAGGCAACGGCATGAGCGCTCATCTCCGCACGTCCGGACGGAACCCGGGCCGACTCAGCGGGACGCTGCGTAGTGCGCGCCTAGCGGCAATTCCGTGCATTGGTCGAGCTGATGGAGTGCGGGCGTTGAGGTCTGTGTGGGGAGAGCCTCGGGCTAGGGCGCGAGTCAACCGGGCGGCGGTGACGGTGGGCGGCCACGCCGCCCGGCTCGTGGTGGTCGTTTCGTAGTCGGGTCTGGTTCTGCCGTGGCCGTTCCGAACAGCGCGGCTGTTGCGCGGACATGGGCGACCAGTTCGGTCGGACTGCTGATCTGGAACGGTAGCCCGATCGATGCCAGGCGCAGGGTGTGCCATTCGAGCGTGTCTGGCGACGCGAGCCACCGGCAGGTCCCGTCGGGATTGTCGGTCAGGGTGCCCGGCGGCGGCATGCCGAGTCGGTTGATGACGTGGGCGGCCGGTGCGCGTATCACCACGTCGGCCGGGAATGTCGGGGCCATCTGCATGGTCTGATCGGCCAGGAACGCGGCGACATCCCGGCCGGGTACCTCTCTTGCGGCCGCTCGGGCACCGGTCGCGACGAGCATGGTGATCTGGTCCATCCGGAAGGTCCGCCAGTCGTCGCGGTCGAGGTCGAAGGCGAGCAGATACCAGCGCCGGCCCGACGTCACCAAGGCTTGCGGCTCGACGTGCCGGCCCTCGTCGCGGTAGGAGAACCGAAGCCGCTCGTGGTTGGCGACCGCCGCGGCGACGACGACCAACGCCTCAGGGCTCACCGGCTCGATGGCCACGGAGAACGGATGCGCCACGGTCGACGATGTCAGCGTGTCGACTCGGCGACGCAGCCGGGCCGGCAGAACCTGGAGAAGCTTGCCCATCGCCCGCACCGCCGCCTCTTCCGCTCCGGTGACCGCCTGCGTCGCCGCCGCCCGCAGGCCGATGGCCACGGCGACCGCCTCGTCGTCCTCCAGCAGCAGCGGCGGCATCGCGGCGCCGGCGGTCAGGCGGTATCCGCCCAGCCCACCCTGCTCGGCGTACACCGGATAGCCCAGCTCCCGTAGCCGGTCGATGTCGCGCCGCACGGTCCGCCCGGACACTCCCAGCCGCTGCGCCAGCTCGCTACCGGGCCAGAGCCGAGGGGTTTGCAACAACGACAACAGGGACAGCAGCCGACCATGAGGGTTGGACATGCCTCCATCATGCCGTCCGACTAGGACCGATTCTGACCTATACACCGTCTACGGTGGGGCGCAGCTCACCACCACCCTGAGGAGATCGCCGTGAACAGCACCGCACCAGCCGGGTACACGACCGCAGCGCCGTGGATCGTCACGCCGGACACCGGACAGTTGCTGGACTTCATCACTGCGGTGTTCGACGGCACCGAGTTGGGACGGGTACCCCTGGAGGACGGAACCATCGGCCACGCCGAGATCCGCGTCGGCGACACCGTTCTGCTCGCGTTCGACCAGCGGCCGGACTGGCCGGCGATGCCGTCGCTCCTACGGGTGTTCGTCGCCGACCCCGACGCGACCATCGAACGCGCGGTCGCCGCCGGAGCCCAGCTGGTCACGGAGGCGGCCACCCACGCCTTCGGTCAACGGACGGGCCGGGTACGCGACCGGTTCGGCAACATCTGGTGGATCAGCGCGGTGATCGAAGACGTCACCCCTGAGGTGGGGATGCGACGGCTCACCGAACCGCAGTACGCCGAAGCGATGCGCGACGCTCAGGAGACGTACGACCGCGAACTGAGAGGCCGCACCGGCGCCACCACCAGCCCTCCCCAGAACGGCTGAACTCGCAGCCGTCCAGACACTCGGTCACCGCAACGCCCTCGCAGTCATCCCTCCGTACGCTGTCTCCGCGTCCAAACGCCCTCATCTCGGCTACGACAAGATGCCAGCGCCGCCGACCTCCGCTATGCCACGTGACGAGCGGATCACGGCATGTGCGGACGACTACCGACTACGAGGGAGGCGCATTTCGTCGGCATGGTCGACACCACGTTGATCGTCGACTGACACTGGGCGGATGGGAGCAGATGCCGCCAAGCGCCGTGAGTCGCAACCTGCGGGTTGGGCAGTGCCGGGCTGGACAGATGGCCGAGGTGGGCGCCTCATCTTCACTGGGGAGTCAGGTATTCCTGATCCGCCGCTTCCCGGGGCGCTGCGTGGCACCGTGGGCAACTCGCTGGTGGGCACCACCATCGGCCTGGCGATCTGCTTGACGGCTGTCGGCTTCGGGTGGGCGGAGCATGCGGGCGTAGCCGCCCTGGCCGCTACTGGGATACCTCAAGTCCGCCGGCGATACCGACTACGAGTGGCGCTCCTTTTCCTGGTCACGACTGCAGCCTGCCTGGTAGTTGGCATCGTTGTCGGAGGCGGACTGCGGGCGCCGTGGGACGTGTTCTTCCCGCTGGCCTTCGCCCTGTCCGTCGGCAGCCTCGCGGGGACGACTGCCGCCTACTTACCGTGGCGGACTCGTTAACACTGAGAATCAGGAGCAGCAGCCTCGAACCCGAAGCCCGGACATCCGCTGTCGCCACCGCCGCGCTCGATCCGCGGCAGATCCGGTCGTCGCGGGAAGATGCTTCCGGCTCGGTGCGTGATTCTGCCGTGAGGTCGCCGGTGGTTGGCCGGGTATGGCGTATCGGGCGGCGCTACTGACTGTCGTACCCCTGTGCGAGGCTTTGGCGCATGGCGACCTTCGTTCTGATCCACGGCGGTGGCGGCAGTTCCTGGGACTGGCATCTGCTGGCCCCTGAGCTGGCCGGACGGGGCCACGACGTGGTGGTGCCGGAGTTGCCGATCGAGGACAGGGCGGCAGGCTTCGCCGAGTTCTGTGACACGGTCGTCGATGCCGTCGGCGATGATCGCAACCTCGTGGTCGTCGGACACTCGTATGGTGCGTTCACGGCGCCGCTGGTCGCTGACAAGCTGCCTGTGCGGCTCATTGTCCTGCTCACTCCCATGATCCCGAAACCGGGTGAGAGTCCCGGCGACTGGTGGGGCAACACCGGTCACCGCAGCGCGGAGGGGCTCAGTGAGGAGGAACAGTTCTACAACGGCGTGCCGGCCGAGATCGTCGCGGAGGCTTCTGCGCATGACCGCGACCAGGTCAGCGCAGAATGGAACGAGCCGTGGCCCCTGGATGCGTGGCCGGACGTGCCGACGAGGGTGCTCATCGCCCGCGAAGACCGGTTCTTCCCGCCCGACTTCCAACGCCGCGTGGCGGCCGACCGCCTCGACGCTCTACCGGATGAAATCGACGGTGGTCACGCGGTGGCGCTCAGCCATCCGAAGCAACTCGCCGACCAGCTGACCGCGTACCTGCCGCGCTGAAGGAGGGCCTCTTTGCCTGTAGCGATGGGACAGGGGTGGCTAACCGAACCGGTCTGCGAGCTTCGTCAGCTTGGTGACGTACGCCGGCCAGTCGTAGTCATCGGGGACGCCAGAGTTCTCCCGCCGCAAGCCGATCGCCCTGTCGTGCTGCTCGCGCATGATGTCGACGTGACCGGCGTGACGGGCGAGGTCGGTGGTCACGTGGATAATGATCCTGTGCAGCGTCACGTCCCTTTCGCCGGGGCGCCACCACGGCACCTGCCCTGGCGCGTCAAGGGGTAGCTGTTCGATCGTCCGATCCGCGAACGCCCCGACACGGCGATACAGGTTGATCAGCCCATCCTTCGTCTCACCCTCCCGCGCGTACCAGTCTGCCTGCGGGTCCTCCTCGAACGCCTGCATGGGGACCAGTTCCTCGGGCATCGGGAACTCACGCCCGAAGGTGATCAACGACCCGGACACGCCAGCCCGGCCTGCCCTGACGAGGTTGCTTCGAGACGTAGGACTGGGCGCCTACACCGATCGCGATCTGCCGTTCGATCCGAAGGCCGCCTTCGATGGGCCGACGGTGACCCGCCGGCAGGAGGACATGGCCATCGAACTCGTCTACCACCGCGACGAGGGCCTCACCGAGGAGGCGATGGACATCACCGACTCGTGCGCCGCGAAGTGGGCCGCCGACGCGTACCGAGCTGTGGCGGCACACGTGGACACCTACCGTCATTGGCTCGACGACGATCCGCTGGTCGCGTCCCAGGCCGCCGAGCTGCTGGCGTGGTTCCCGCCGGACGAGCCGACGATCGCCGCGCTGCTGTCGGCCGACAGTACCGACGCCGTCCGGGCGAGCGCGAACCTCGCCCTGGCCCACCTGACGGTGTCGCCCTGCGCGATCGCGGCCCGGATGACGGACCTGCTCGGTCACGACTCGTTCGTCGTGCGGGTAACGGCTGCCGTGGCGCTCGCGCGCAGGCTGGGTCAGGAACTACCCGATCCGGCGCTGAGCTTGCTCATCGATGCCAAGGATGCCGCAGCACTGCCTGACTTCCCGCTCGGCTGGCAGCACCGGGCCGCCCGTGGGTACGTCGCCTCGGCTCTACAACGTCTGGGGCTTGGTTGACCTCACTGCCCCGAGGTGTCTGCACCAACTCCCGCCGGGCACCCCTCGTTTCACCTCCCTGAAATGCCGCAAGTCGCGCGCGGTCTGGTCGGGCGGCCGGAATCTGCCCGGTGAGGGACCAGCGTGCTGTCGAAGTTGGCCCAGGTGTGGGTCTGACGTCACGCTGCTGCGATCGGATATCCAATGGTGGCGATTTTCTCGTGCAGTCCGGCAACGGTTACTTCCGGGTTTAGTGCCCGCACAACGGCGTCAGTGAGCGGGCGGTGCGCGACGACGTGCTCGACCACCGTCCGGTCCACCTCGATCTCGTAGTAGTCCTCGGCGAACGTGACGTACTGGTCGGCGATGTCGTCGAGCAGGATTTCGAGTAGGCCAGAGCCGTCCAAGGCGTTGTCGTCGTACGGCCTGTGGAGCGCGGGGAAGGTGATGTCTTCGCCTGCGTACCAGCGGTCGTCACCGCAGAGCCGCCACAATACGGCGGTGGCGAGGAACTGTCCCTCCTCGTCGCCGAACGCTGGTTCCTCGATCTGCGGACGGAACGCCGACGGAATGCCGTCGAGCAGTCCGGGCCACAGCTCGTGGTCCGGATCGCGGTAGGGCGTCATCGCCGACTCGTGGGCGAACACCCGGATGAACGCGCCGTCGGCGGTGAACACGACCGCCCACTCGTCGCCGCTGCCGTTGTTCATCAGTGCCGCCTCGTCGTCACCCCAGGCGCGGGTGTAGGCGTAGTAGGGCTCGCCACCGTTGACGATGCATTCCAGCACGGCAAGCGCCTTGCAGCGGTTTCGCAGTACGTCGATGGAAGGCAGCTTGGCGGCGGTGTCGTACACGGTCACCCGGAGAACCTACGCCGAAACAGCACCACACCCTCACGCACCTTCAGGGCGTCGCCGAGACCTCGGTGAAAATGCACGCTCACGCGCTTGGCGCGCTGCGCCAAGGACGGGTCGCTGACGCCGATGAGCGGTACGGTTCGGCGGTGTCTGCCTGGGATGGTCGAGCGTTGGTCTTTATCGACGTCGACGGTGTGCTCATTCCGCTGCGGTCTCGGCCAGCCGGAGCCTCTGGCCGCCATAGGGGCAACGCGGGTAATGGTCCCGACTGCGCCGGCAATCCTCTGCTGGATCGTCTCGCGCCCGACGACGGTCGCGGGTTGCTCGCCTTGCCGGGTGAACTGGTCTGGGCGAGTACGTGGATGGCTGAGGCGAACGAGGTGGTGGCCCCTCGGCTCGGCCTACCCATCCTGCCCATGGTCGACTGGATCGACGATGACCGACAACCACCGAGCGGGGTGCACTGGAAGACCGCGTCGTTGGTGCGGTGGGCGGCAGGGCGTCCGTTCGTCTGGCTCGACGATGAGATCACCGACGGCGACCGGCGATGGGTCGCCGCACACTATCCACACCCGGCGCTGCTGCACCGCGTCGATCCACATCTGGGACTGACCGACACCGACCTCACGGCCGTGCGGCAGTGGCTCGACCACCGAGACGGGGCGGCTTGATCCGCTGCGCCGTCCATCGCGGGCTCGGCTCGTGTGCTCTTTACCGCGGGTCGTTCGCGACGCACCGTCGCGGCATCTGAGTGGCTGCTTGGCCGGTGCAGGTTCTGGCCGGTAGCGCAGGTGCTTCGAAATCGGGGCATGCTCCGGGGTTGAGCCGACGCGTCGCTGCGTCGCCCTTTGCTGGTGCATCACATCGGCTGGCTTAGCCCGCCGTGGTTACGGACTTGCGGCGGGCCAGCGCCGTTGCGGCGAGGACGATCGCGGCTTCGGTTCCGATTGCCAGGGGGGTGAGCGGGAAGTCGAGCGCCCAGCCGAATGCGGCTGCGGCGGCGATGGCGGCGGCGATCGTGGGTGGCAGCAGCAGTGTCATTCGCGTAGCGGTGTGTCGGATGCGGGGTACGTCACGCAGGGTGATGCGCACGGCCAGGACGGCGCCGGCGATGACGACCGCGGCGACGGCGCCGTAGAAGACACCAGCGGCGAGCCACACCGGTACGCGCACATCTCGCGGCAGGTCGAATGCCGCCACGAATGCCTGGTGCAGGCTGATGACCAGGATGTATCCCAGGATGAGGGAGAGCACTGCGCCCGCGCTCGCCACGCCGAGTACCTGGCCGTAGCGCGGTGGGATCCGTTGCACGCCGGCTTCCTCGGCGATCCTCAGGGCGAACCCGGTGGGGTCAGTGCCGAGAAGCTCCGCAGGGTCGATCCCGTCGGCAGTTGCGGCGTCGAGTTCGATGCGCAGGTCGGCAGCGAGAGTCGCCCGGTCACGACGGTGGATGCCGAGAGCGCGCCATTCCCGGTCTGCGGCGGCGAGGAGGTGGTCAACGGCCGGCGTCGACGTGCTCATGGTCATCTCCTGGATTCGGTGGACGGACGGCGAGGGTTTCGTTCACGACGCTGGCGAACTGGGTCCACTGCTCACGCCAGGCGTTCAGTCGGTGATGGCCGGTGTCGGTGAGTCGATAGACCTTGCGGGGCGGGCCGTTGGGGCTGGGCTGCATCGCGTTGGCCACGAGTCCCAAGCGGTGCAGTCGGGTGATCAACGGGTAGACGGTGCCGTAGCTGACCGTTCCGAATCCAGCGGTGTCGAGTTGGCGGACGAGTTGGTAGCCGTGCGCGGGCTCGGCGGCAAGTAGCGCAAGCAGGCACATGTCCAAGCAGCCGCGCAGGAGCTGGGCCTGCCGCTCGGCTGACTCACCCGACTCGCCGTTCACTATCATGCGCCACATAGTACGGCCGGTACTATGTGGTGTCTAATAGGTGTCCCTGAAGAGGGTGACAGCGTCTCAGCTTTGTCACCCGGGTGCTCCACGACGTCGTGGCGCCTCACCAACCACGTTTGCTCGCGGAGCCCCTCGTCCCGCGGGTGCTGCGACAGGTCCGACCTGCAGCGCTACCGAGGTCTGCCCGCGCAACGCGTAGATCGAGCGCATGGATCTGCCGCTGTCCGCTCACAAGGGGCTGGGCACGCCTCGCCAATGGCGAGGCGTGCCCGGTTCGGGAACCGGGTTATGTCGCCGACCTCGACCAGCAGCCGGGCGGCGTCGGAGGGTCCGATGTCGTGCAGGTCCATCAAGGTGGTGCCGGTGGAGGCCACCAGTTCCTTAGGTCGGCGTCTTTGGAGCGTCGGTAGATTCGTTCGGGGTCGGCGATCAGTTCCGCGCTCCACCCGGGATCGGCTCGAGGAGCAGTTGATGCAGGTGGGAGACCATCCAGGTGTGGTCCTCGCCGAGGGAGCGGCGCCAGTCGACCAGGATCCGCAGCAGGGCCAGCTGCTCATCGTTGACCACGGGGCGCAGTCCGGCCATGCGGGTGCCGACCAGCGCGATACAGTGGGCGTCGGTGGCGTCGGTATTGCGGCCCCGCCCGGTGGCGAACACCCGCGCCCTGGCCGACAGCTTCGGTGGCACGTCAACGACCTGCTCACCATCGGCCAGGAGCCGGTTGGCGATGTGCCGGCCCATCCCTTGGCAGCCCTCGATCGCCCAGACCCGGTTCGGCCACTGGCCGGCGTACTTCCTCATCGCCGGGTAACCGTCCCGGCCGGTGTCGAACCGGCCGCCGCCGACGACGGTCTCGTCGCGGGCCATGACCTCGATCGTTGCCGAGCGCTTGTGCGGGTCCATCCCGATGACCACACGATCCGGCGTGCCACTCAAACGCGTTCTCCGATGCTCGATCCACCTGGGTTGTCGAGCCGGGAGGGCAACGCTACTTCGAGCCGAGCAAACCCCTCTTGAACCTCTCCCCGCCCTGGGGCGATGCCCGGGCCGCGCAGGCCAGATGAGAGCCACACGACCAGCGTGGGCAGCCGAAATGAGAGCGACAGCCCGGACGCCTCGACCGAAGCCTGGCCGGGCCACGGTCGCTTTCTGGACGCCTGCTCTCGGCCATGTCAGGGAACCTGGTTCCGATAAGCCTGACAACGCAACCATCGTCGACCCGGATGGCAGGGGGTCGGCCATTGGTTTCCTGAAGGTGCCTGAGGGGAGAGTTCGTGCCCCAAGAGACGACGATCCCGAAGAGGTACGGGGACACGACCGGCTGCACTTCGACATTCGGGTCGGGGCCGAGAACCACCCTGAGGTGGTCGCGAAGCTGATCGCTCGTGGTGCGATGAAGCTGTGGGATGGCCGGCACGAGTCACATGCATGGGTCACAATGGCCGACGGGGAAGGCAACAAACTCTGTGTCGCCTGATCCTCGGGCCTCTTCGATTCAACAATCCCTGAAATCGCGCTTGCCGGAACGGATATCGTCGGATTCCGCACCCGGATCTCGCGATGGCGAACTGCGCCGGTTGACTAGGAAGCCGACATGCTGCCCTCAGTCGAGGCAGAATTCGTTGCCTTCGATGTCCTGCAGCGTGTAGCACGACTCGTTCTCCTCATCGGCATGCTGCAGCAGCACAGGTGTCGCGCCGAGCGCGATCAGCCGTGCGCCTTCGGCCTCAAGTACGGCCAGACGCTCGGCGCCCACGAGCCCGGCACCGGTCCGCACATCGAGGTGCAGCCGATTTTTTACGACTTTGCCTTCTGGAACGCGCTGAAAGAACAGTCGCGGGCCGACGCCGTTGGGGTCGATGCAGGCCGACCATGCGTCCCGCTGCTCGACCGGCAGGGCGAGGTTGTAGTCCTCCCAGCTGGCAAACCCCTTCGGTGGTGGCGGCAAGACGTACCCCAACACCTCGCACCAGAATCGAGCGACGCGCCCAGGCTCCTTGCAGTCGAAAGTGACCTGGAACTTCTTGATCGACTTCATTGCCTCACCCTAAAGTAGGCTCTTCCGCCACCATCGGCCGCCCCGAGACCAAGACCGATCGATGCTTGGTTTCCGAGGGCATCGACGTCCTCGACCGTGGCCGCGTCACCGAGTTGCTGGACCCGCACCGGCCCTCGTACGCCTGACATCTCGACCGGACGCGCTGACCAAGGTCTCACATGCTCGCTTCTGCCGCCGATCGGCTGTCACATCGTGTAGCGGAGGTCGGCGGCACTGGCACCCGGTCGTGCGAGCGAGCGGATGCTGACGTTGGCACTTGGGCCTGTGTCGAAGTCCCTGGCCGGACTGCGGCGGGCCCAGGCGACGACCGACTGCGTTGGGAATCGGTCCGGATACAACACCGGTATCCGGACCGATTCCCGCCTTGCCGGACCGCCGCCTGGCCTCCGCCTCGGCTCGACCGAGGACTTCGACACAGGCCCTAGGAGACCTGGCGGGCGCCGTTTGTCCGCCCCGTGTGGTCTGGTCCGTAGTGTTGTGCGGATGACGGGTTCGGTCATCGCTGCGGGACGGCGGCACTCGCTGGGGTTGTGTGCAACGGGAACCGTGGTCGCAGCCGGTGCTGGAGCATCCGGTGAGTGCCGGGTCGAGGATTGGACCGGCGTGGTCGCCGTGGCAGCGGGCAACGTGCACACGGCGCCGAACACCGGGCGGTCGCACAGCGTCGGACTGCGCGCTGACGGCACGGCCATGGCTACCGGCTGGAACGCCGACGGGCAGTGCGACGTATCCGCTTGGGCCGGCGTGACCCTGATCGCCGCGGGCTGGCGCCGCACGCTCGGGCTGACCCGCGACGGCACGGTGCTGGCGACGGGACGGCTGCGCGAGGGTGCCTGCGACGTGGCCGAATGGCGAGAGGTCGTCGGATTGGCCGCAGGCGACTGGCATTCGGCAGCCCTGCGAGCCGACGGAACCGTCGTGGCCGTGGGAAACGATCGTCGTGGGCAGTGCGCGGTGGGCGGATGGCGCGACATCACCGCCATCACCGCCGGCTACCTTCACACGGTCGGCCTCACCAGCGACGGTCGCGTGTGCGCGGTGGGTGACCGATCGGCGGGCGCCTGCGACGTCGATGCCTGGCAGGATGTGGTGGCGGTAGCGGCCGGGAGCTACCACACCGTCGGCGTTACGGCCGCCGGCCGCGTCGTCGCCGCAGGGAACAACGATTTCGGCCAGTGCGATGTGGCCGGCTGGCGCGAGGTCGTCGCCGTGGCCGCGGGCTCGACCCATACCCTCGGACTACGCGCGGACGGCACAGTCCTCGCGGCCGGTAACAACCGACATGGCCAGTGCGACACCACCGCCTGGCAGACGATCCGATCGCCTGACCGATAACGCGCGCAGCCGGCCGGGTCTGCCGCTTCAGCGCGTAGGCAGGCTGCGTACCCGTCGGCGCCGGTAGCAGAGTCTCGCTGGGCGCGGACGTTCGGCTCTTCCGAGAAGGACGCGTCGATCTGGAGGGCGTTACGCTGCTGCGGGTGAGCTTCGACCTGTACTTCTGGCCGTCGGGGGCGGCAGAGAATCCCCGTCGGTTGGCTGATCGGCTCGCGGACGAGGAGGCCGACGCTCTGGTTGCGGATGAACGCGTTTTGGCTTTCCGCGTTGAGTTGCTCCGCCGCTGGCCGGACCTGGTCGACATGATCGCTCCGTGGCACCACGATCTGGGTTGGCGGCAGCCATGGGGCCGCACTGACCTCGCCGATCGATTCGTCGGGTTGACTCTGCCCTACGGTTGGGAAGGCACCAGCGCACTGCCGTTTCTGGCCGCTGCGTACGGGCTCGACTCGTACGACCCGCAATCGGAACAGTTGCTCACGGCGCGGTCGCTGTCGCAGGACGGCACGATCCGGGACGAGGTTGTGGCGCAGGTCGAGGGATGGGTGGCCGAGGAACACGTCGTGCAGCTGCTCCGGCAGATCAGCACCTACATCGGCTACACGTATGACGACCTGGACGAGGCAGCCCTGACCGGTGCGCTCGATGACACGGACGACGAGGCAGCCGACGGCTGGTTCGAGTACCCGCTGGCAGGTACGCCCCCGCTGGTCATCCGGTTGGCGCAGCCACCGGGTAGCGCGGTGGTCAGTGTCCGCGTCGACGGCACCATCGACCTGGTCCTGGCCACCCGGATAGAGACGCTGCTGGACCTGCTGTAACGACTCGCAGAGCAACAACCCGTACAGGTCCGGATCTGCCGCCTAGCGGGCGGCGTTGCCTGCGGTGCTCCGTCAGTAGTGGCTCAAGAACTGGCGAACCGTGATGCCGAGCACGGTCGACACTTGCGCTGTCTCGTCGGGCGACAACCAGCCACGGCCTGGATCGCGAACCTGAAGTTCGGATCGCGCAAAAACGGCTGGCCAGTAGTACGCCAAGTCGTTGAGCGAAACCGCGGCGCCCTGGGCCGGCACCCAATTCGGCACGGTCGGCACGACACGAAGGAGACTTCCGCTCACACCCACATCCTGTACCAGCTGGCGCCGGCGCTTCCTGATCGGCCAAGGTCTGCGGAAATCGGTACAGGTACGGGCAGCCATCGGAAGAACGGTCCGGCGAGCGGCCTGCGCCTGCCGCAACGCCGTGGCCGATTCCCGCCAGACTTTGCCGTCCGCCGCGACCACCGTTGAGGGCATGAGCTTCGTCATTTCCCCGATCCCACCCGCGTCCCTGAAGGCCATGCGCCATGACGGTGCCGACGACGCGGGTGAGCGCTTCGAGGCGTTCGCCGCCGAAGAGGACGGCGCCCCACTGCGGTGCTGCCTTCGCGATGCTCGCGCCGGGGAGCTCCTCGCCCTCATCGCCTACCGCCCCGAGGGCGCCGCCGGCGCCTACCGCGAGATCGGCCCGGTCTTCGTGCATGCCGCCCCGTGCGAGGGCTATGCCGAGCGGGAGAGGTATCCGGCCGCGTTCCGCCACCGCCGCCAGGTCTTCCGCGCGTACGACCAGACGGGTCGCATCGCCGACGCCCTCATCATCGAGGGAAGCCACGCGGAGGCCGGTATCGAGCAGCTGCTCGCCTGCCCGGACGTGGCTACCGTGCACAGCCGCAACGTGCTCTACGGCTGCTACATGTTCGCGATCAACCGCAGTTGACGGTATCGCACGAGGCCTCGACCCTCGGCTGCGTGTTGAGTGAGGGGGCCTGGCAGCGCTCGACGCGGGATCCCGCCGATGGGCGGGCACTCCGACTGGCGTTCGAGAGGGCGTGGCGCGAAGGTCCGGATGTGGGCGAGAGCGACGAGTACGAGCAGGTCTACGTGACGCCCTTCTGCTGTTCCTGATCGGCGATCCAGCGGACTCGCCGCGCCTGTATGCGGCGAAGTTCCGCACGGGCGACATGAGCCTGGGCATCGGCTTCGACGCCCGGGCAATCTTCGGAGCGGGCCGGGGCGACACCTTCGGTGGCTCCTGGAGAACGGATATACCGACGAGCACGCGCACCGTACTCTGTCGGCGATGATCGAGACTGCTGTCCCGGCTGTCCGCGATCGGCGTGGCACCATGGCATTCGTACTTGCGTGCATCAGCTTGGTGCTGTCGCTGGTCACGTGCTGTGGGGCCGGGCTGGTCGCCGGCACCGCCGGAATCGACCTGCTCCCAGTGCAGTCCAAGCCGCAGGTCGCCAGCGCGGGTCAGGTGGAAGCGGTCGCTCACGTGACTCTGCCGCCCGGAACCGTGCTGCTTACCGCCGCCTACAGCAACGGCCTGGAACCCTGCTTTCGGCGAAGTTCCGGATACCCCGTACCGAGCTTGACGCCTTCATCGCCACGGCGAAGTTCACTGCGGCTCCCGTGCCCGGACTACGGGCAGTCGACGCAGAACACAACGTCGGCGGCGGCGACCTGTGGGACCCCGAAACCGCCAAGGTCGTCTCCGGCATCGATGAGGAGCAACCCACTGCCGACGGCACACGCCGAGTTGTCCTGTTCAACCTTGATGCCCCCGAAGCGGTGACCGTCTACTTGTATGCCAGCCGCGGCTGAGCCCTGCGGCCGCCCGCTTTCTGTCGGGCCCCGTCCGCGTGGGCTGCCGGTCGAGCAGCAGCCCCACCCACCGGAGTACCCAGCACGGCACGGCATCGGGTGTCCGTGCCCATGGGGAACTTCCTACGCTGTCGCCGTGATCGAACGGCCGACCTGTCGGTGGCAGCGAGAGTTCGCGGAGCAGGAGGCGGCGATCGCCGCAGGAGCGTTGTCGCCGGACGAGGCGTACGCGCTGAAGGCCTTCCCGCCTGCTTTCGTCGGCGCGGTAGACGCGGCCCTGCAGACGTACGAGCAGGAAATTGGAAGTCTGGACTCTCCGACCGACACGGCCGTGTGGGCTGCGGTGCAGCGGGTCGTGTGCACCCTCAACGGCGTCGACCTGGATTTCGGCCAGCACATCGAGACCATCACCCGAGAGGAGCTGAGCGAGTACATCGAAGAAGCGCTCGCTGAGGCAGGCATCGACGTCGAGGCGTTGCTGGAGCGCCGTGGCGTCGATGAAGTCGCCGGCGAGTGGCGCAACTGGTGATCAATGCACGCCATGTCGTCGCCCGTAGGCCAGGTCCGGCGAGGACTGTGCAGATCGACGTGGGCCGGTGCGGATCCAGGTTCCGCGGGATCGGGCGGGTTCGTTCGCCCTGTGGATCGTGTCCAAGGCGCACAGTCGGCCGGGCCATGCCAGCAGCGGACGCCGAGCGCGGACGTGGCCTTGCCATCGTGGAACGGCTCTGCGATGGCGTCACCGCGTTCGGTGAACTGGGCTGCACCGTGGTTTCGTCGTCGCTTGCAAGGCGGCCTTCAGCGACACCGACGTAAGGACCCCGGCCGTGCCTCGGCCGCCGCCGGCGGCCCGGATCGTCTCGTCAGCGGTCGACCGGGTCCCGGGTGAGGCAGAGCAGGGCGATGTCGTCGCGCCGCGGCCACGGACCGACGTCGTCGGCGAGGATGTGGTCCAGGATCTCGGCCGGGTCGAGGCGGGGTGCGCAGTGCACTGCCGCGCACAACTCCTCCAGGCCCCGATCGAGTGGGTGGCTGCGGTCCTCGACGAGTCCGTCGGTGTACAGCACCAGGGTGGCGGCGGGCGGGAGGTCGAAGCGGTCCTCGCGGTAGACAACCGAGTCCGAGACGCCCAGGGCGGGGTGCGTGGTGAGGCGGACCAGGCCGGTGGAGTGTGCGTCGCGCAGGATCGGGGCCGGATGTCCGGCAAGCACTCCGGTGACGGTCCCCTCGGCGACGTCCAGTTGCAGGTAGCAGCAGGTGGCCATGGTGTTCAGCCGCAGCGCGCGGATGAGGTGGTTGACGTTGTTCATGACCATGGCCGGCCGCTGCCCGGTGACGGCGTACGCGCGCAGGGCGTCCCGGACCTGACCCATCGTCGCTGCGGCCGCGGTGTTGTGGCCGGCGACATCGCCGATCACGACGGCGACGACGCCGTCACTGATGGGAATGATGTCGTACCAGTCGCCGCCCACCTCGGCGCCGCGTGTCCACGGCAGGTAGCGGGCCGCGTGCCGCAGCCCTGCCGTCTGCGGCAGTGTCGCCGGCAGCAGCGCGTGCTGCAGCTCGGCGGCGATCGACGCGCTGGTTTCGAACAGCATCGCCCGCTGAAGTGCCTGGGCGCCCAGCCCCGCCAGGGCCGTCAGCGTCGATCTGGTGTCGGGGTCGAAGTCGCGTGGTTCCCGGTAGCCGACGACGAGCGCACCCAGCACCTCGCCGGCCACGGTCAGCGGGAGGAAAGCCCACGCCTGCCTGGACCCGGGCGGGACGGCTGTCTCCGGGTCGGGCTGAGCGGCGTGGAACTGCGACAGTGAGGTCAGATAACGGGGTTGCCCGGTGTGGGCGACGGCCGCCGCCGGGTAGGGATGCTCGATCGGCAGGTCATGCAGCCGCGCGATGATCTCTGGTTCGTACCCGGCGTGGTAGGCAAGGCGCAGGGACCGTTCCTGGCGCAGGAGCAACGCCAGGGACTGTCCGCCGGCCGAGGGCCGCAGCACCGATCCGATGGCGGTGTACACCTGCTCTGTCGTGCTCGCCGCCACCAACGCCGCGGTCACGCTTTCCAGGCTGCGGGCTCGGGCGGCGGCCTTTTCGGCGCGGGCCACGCTGTCGGCCAACTGTCGCTGTTTGTCGACCTGCTCAGTGATCTCCCGGAACGAGACCGCGACATGACCGCCGCTGGTCCGCCCCATCTTGATCTCCCACACCTGGCTGATCTCGGGATAGGTCAACTCCTGCCGCCACGGCTCCCCGGTCTCGGCCACCGCGCGATAGCGATCGAACAGCCCGTTGTCCCAGCTGTGGGCAGAGACATCGCTGAGCCGGTGACCGATCACGTCCTCCACGCTGCGGCCGGTCATCTTGGCCCCGACCTGGTTGACGTATTCGCAGACGAAGTCCACGATCTGCGCACCGGCGTCCCGCACCGGACGCAGCACCGTGAACCCGTCGAACGCGGTGTCGAGCATGTCGTACAGCCGTACCGCACCGGCCGACTGCGGAGACACCGTCACCTGACGCAGGTCCACGCACCGCACCATGATCCCGTCGCGGTACGGACCCACCCGGAACTCGAAATGTCCGGTGATGGACTGCCGCTCGTAGTAGACCGCGCGTAGGGCCGGCCTTCCCGTCTCCACCACCGACCGGTAGAACGGAAGCGTCCCGTCGTGCACGGTCTCCGGCCACAGGTGCCGGTAGCGGCGGCCGACCAACTCGGCGCGCGGCCGTCCGACCAGACCGCACCCCGCGTCGTTGATGTAGACCAGTTCGAAGTCAACGATCAGGCGACCGTCGTGCACCGCTCGGGCCAGCATCCAGCCCTGCGGCTCCAGATCCAGCATGGCGAGCACCTGAGCGTCAGGCAGCCAGTCGTCCACCTCGCCACCTCCCTCACGCGCCACCGCCGCGCGCACAGGCATCATCGCCTGCCGACATCACCTTCACCTAATGTCGTAGTCCGTCCGGCGCGGACAAGACGCCATGTGCTGATGGGCGACGGTAGATGTCACCACGAGGAACATGTTCGCTATCCCGTCCACTCACGTACCTGTGCTCACGTTCGCCTTCGGCCTGGCGCAGCGGACGCCTGTCGATCTCTGGTGTTCATCCGGGTGGTCACGCCGATGTGTCGGGCGGTGGGGCGACCGCTTCGTCGACGTCGTCCCTGGCGTCCGAGTGGTGCAGGCCGTCAACGTCGTCGCCGGCGACCCGACTTCGCGGGCACCATGACAGTGACCTGGGAGATAACAGCAACCGCCGACGGGCCGCGCGTGGACATCCGCGCCGTCGCGGTCGGCAGCCCAGGTCGAGCCGGTTCTCGGACCGCTCGAGTGGATGAACCGTGCTGGACTATTGTGCACGCGTGCCCATGTCTGTGGACCTGTCGAGTCCGGCTTCGCGCCGGGAGGCACTCCGGATGGTCGACGTCGGTGACCCGCGTCCCCACCACGGGATGCTGCGGGAGATCTTCGACCTCGAAAGGGCCTGGCGCGAGGGTCCGGACGGCGGCGAGAGCGACGAGTACGAGCAGATCTATGTAGCTGCCTTCCTGCTGTTTCTGATCGGTGATCCCGCAGACTCGTGCCGCCTGTACGCCGCAAAGTTCCGCACTGGTGATATGGACTTGGGTATCGGCTTCGACGCCCAGGCCATCTTCGGAGCGGGCCGGCACGAAACGCTGCGATGGCTCTCGGACAACGGGTACACCGCCGAGCACGCGCAGCTGTCCGAGTGGTTGTTGCACGCGGAGGACCCGAAGATCGAAGACTGGGCGCGGCACGTACGCGACTACTTCTACTCGCCGCAGGGCGTTCTGCTTCTGGATGAACTCTGATCACGAATCCTGGCATGAACAGCTGCTCATGCCGGGCGGCCGACGCATATTTCCGCCGCGTCCGCGCTCTTGCTCCGTGGGGGTACGACGGCAGCTGCGTCATCGTAGGTTCAGCCCTCTACCGCCGTGCCGCGATCGTCTTGGCGCACACGATCGACTCGGTGCGGGTGGTGTCGACCTCCACGTCGTACACCACGCCCCGGTGCACCACGTCGGCTTGTGCAGCGGCCATCCCGCAGACCCGGTCGCCGCGGGCGACCTCGCGGCCGGCGGCGACCTCCGCGTCGCAGCGGACGCCGGCCCACAGCACGTCGAGCCCGTCGAGCACGGCCCGCCATCGCTGCTGAGATGCGGCGCCGCCGAGGAAGACATCGTCGATGATGACGCGTGCACCGGCTCGGGCAGTGGCAGCGACCCCAGCCATCCAGGCCTCCTGCAGCCGGTCGAACTCGGGCCCGATGATGACGGTGCCGTCGGCTGCGAAGTCGATGCTCTCCGGCGAGCGCATACTTACCGGCATCGCCTCGATGAGCCGGTCGACGCCAACGGCGAGCCACGGTTCCGGCAGGATCGCCTGCAGGCACCGCACGATTCCCGACTTTCCCGCACTCGATCCGCCGTTGACCATGATCACCTGCTTCGACATGCTCGTCACGGTACGGCTCCCGACCGGCAAGCGTTCGCGGCGGAGGCGTTGATGGGGGCGGCGGTGGTCGGGCCGGGTCACGCCCGTGACGACCACCTTCTGCACGCGATGCTGTCCTTGGTGCGGGAGTGGTGGTGCGTCGGCGCGGTCGATCGGTCGGAGATCGTCGTGGTGCTCCCAGATCTGGCCGTGCCGTGGGGGTGCAGATGGGGCCGCCAAGGACGTCAACGGCGGCGGATCGGCGTCGACGTTCCTCAATGGATAATGCGTCGACCTGCTTGTCGGGTGCGGGGTCCACCACGGAGGCCATGGGGGCAGGAAGAGGTCTCTTGCCATGCGTTCTACACCGGTGTAGGAACTGTAGTGCGCTGGTGTGCATGTGGACTATCGCGGCTGTCGGAAAGGTCTCGGCGGCCGATCTCGATGGTGAGGCGCGTGCCTTCGATGCGGGAGGCCTTGACGCTCTGAGAGGACAGCAACGCGATGTCACACAGCAGTGGCTCCCGAATGACCAGCCTTGTCGCAGCCGCGGCCTTGGTGGTGGTGTCAGTCGCCGCGGCCGCCCCGGCTGCCGCGACCGACACGTGGCATTCGAACGACGACGTCTATCACTACTTCAAGGTGCCGCAGTCGCAGGCCAGCAGCATCGTCGGCGGAACGCCGGCAACGCTCGAACTGGAGGCGAACATCGGCCCGAGTGGCACCTGGTCGGCGCTCGCGCTCGACCCGAGCGGCTCGGACTACGCCGCGAACGTCGGTCCGCTCGAGCCCGGGCTGTACCACTACCAGTACACCGCGACCATGCCGGACAGGTCGAAGGTGTCCTTCCGTCAGCCTGGCAGCCCGGTGGCGGTGACGTCGAAACCAAACTGGAACACCTTCTTCGTGCCGGGTGAGTCGGTCGCGTGGATGGACGACATCGCTACGGGCGGGACGGTGGAGGAACTGTCCTACCCGAGCGCAGCGGCGGCGGAGGGCCGCACCGCCCTGGTGTGGACGCCGCCCGGCTACGACTCCGCCCGGGCCGAGGCGTACCCGGTCCTGTACCTGCTGAGCAGCGAGGGTCAGACCGCTCGTGAGTGGCTGGAACTCGGCCGGGCGAAGCAGATCCTCGACAACCTGGTCGCAGGCAGGGACGCCAGGCCGATGGTGGTCGTGATGGCTGACGCCAATTCCGCCGACCCCCGCGCCGAGCTGTTCAACGCCATCATCCCGGCAGCACGGGCCGGCTACCACATCTCGTCTCGGCCCAGGAGTCAGGCGCTGGCCGGTGTCGCCACGGGGGCCGAGCAGGCGATCAGCATCCTCCGCAGCGATCCCGGTGCGTTCGCCTACGTCGGATCCTTCTCCGGCGCTGTCGACAGCCCGATCACCAAGGCGGAGGCCAAGGCGATCAACAAGGGCACCAGACTGCTCCGGGTGTACGTCGGCGACACGCTCGATCCGTCGTACAACGACAACTACGACCTGCTGGTGGACCTGAAGAGGTCCGGAGCGAGGTTCGAGTTCGACGGCGTCAACCCCGACGACGGCGCCACCTGGGACGCGTGGCGGGAGAACCTGCGAGACTTCGCCGCTCGGCTCTTCGGGCAGAAGGTCGCCCGCCACGGCGCCAGCAAGGGACACCGTGCGCTGACCCGGCCGTACGAGCCCCCTGCGGCCGGGTCGATCACGACCCCGCACGTCGACCCGCACGGCATCGTCACGTTCGAGACCGGCACCCAGTGGGCTGGCGCAAAGGACGTCACGATCTGGGGCAACTGGGCTCCGAATGGCCAATGGTTCCGGATCCCGATGAGCAAGCAGCCCGACGGCCGCTGGCGAATCACTGTTGGACCGCTCGACGGCTACTACTACTACCGGTACGTGGTCGACGGCGTCGACATGAAGGACCCGGCCGACACCGTCAACACCCACGTGATGGAGTCGCAGCTTTTCGTGCCGGGTAAGACCGATGCGATGCTGGCCGATGTCCCCGAAGGCAGGGGCGGCACGGTCTCGCTGATGACCTACGACGGAGGCCAGGGCACAGAGCGCTCCGCGTACGTCTGGACGCCGCCAGGCTACGATGCCGACCGCGAAGCCACCTACCCCGTGCTGTACCTGTACCACGGCGGGGGCCAGAACTACGGCAGCTGGCTCGAAACCGGGCGTGCCAAGCAGATTCTCGACAACAGCTACCTCAGCGGGACAATGGTGCCGATGGTGGTGGTCATGCCCGACCAGAACGGCATCGACTTCTGGACCGACCTCAGCCGGCACGTGATGCCAACCGCGGCGGAGAAGTACAACATCTCGACTGATCCGGATGAGCAGGCGCTCGCCGGTCTGTCGTGGGGAGGAATGAACACCCTCGGCGCCTGGCTCGGCCACCCGGGCGAGTTCGCCTACGTCGGTGTCTTCTCGGGGTTCCTGTTCTCCTACCCCAGCGGCGTCGACGTCCAGGCGGTCAACCAAGGCACCAAGCTGGCTCGGCTGTACTCCGGTGACGTCGACTTCACGTACACGTTCACCCGGAACACGATGCAGTGGCTGACCTCCCAGGGCATCGAATACGAGTACGCCGGCACCTGGGTCGGACCGCATGGCTTCGACATCTGGATGGCGAATCTGATCGACTTCGTGCCGCGGATCTTCGCGCCCGGTTACCGGTTCGGCGGGGTGCGGCCACCGCTGGCCGGCGACGGCTCCGACATCGTCAAAGCCGGACGCCCCGTGCCGGTCAAGTTCACCCTGACCGACGCAGACGGCGAGACGGTCACCGACGCGCGGCCGCGCGTCTACCTCGTGAAGAAGACCGACGGCGTGGCTGGCAACCGCGTTGCGGCCACACCTGTCCGGAAGAGGGCGGACAACACCGCACGCCACAGCGCCGCAAAAAACCAGTACATCTTCCACTGGGACACCACCGGGCTCGCCCGAGGTGCCTACGAGTTGCAGATCGACCCGGTCCGCGGCTCCGTTCACGCCATCGCCCTGACCATCAACTGACCTCGCGTCACGCGGCCGGGGGGGGGGGGGGGGGGGGGGGGGGGGGCGGCCGGCCGGGCCGGGGGGGGGGGGGGGGGGGTGGTCGGGGGGGGGGCCCGGG
>NZ_JBAGKI010000035.1:0-54812 GCF_036689795.1 Micromonospora palythoicola
CCCGGGACCACTCGCCCCCCCGCCGGCGGGGGGGGGCGGCCGGGGGGGGGCGGCCCCCGCTCGCCGCCTCGCACTTGATAAGTGCGCCGAATTCAGCACACTTGGTGCGGTGATGGCGGGAATCTGGCTCGACGCGCTCGACGACATCGCCCGCACGTGCCAGGAACACGGTCGGGGCGACCTGCTTCAGGCGGTTCGCCTCAAGCGCGCACACCTGCTCGATCCGACGTTGACCGTGCTCGTCGTCGGCGAACCGAACCAGGGGAAGAGCCAGCTGGTCAACGCGATCGTCAACGCGCCGGTCTGCCCGGTCGGTGACGGGACCACCACCGTCCTGCCGACGGTGCTGCGGCACGGCGAGGTCGCCTCGGCGACCGTCGTGCAGACGCCACTGCCGAGGCCGGGTACGCCGCCGGCCGCCGATCCGCCGGCCGTGCGACGAACACCGGTGCCGACCGACCAGATCGCCGCCGGAGTCGGTGGCAGCACCGGTCGGCTGCCCGGCGGCGGCCCCGCGTACATCGAGGTCGGCCTGCCGCGGGCGTTGCTCGGCGCGGGCGTGGTGCTCGTCGACATGCCGGGCGGCGGTGACGTCTCCGCCGTGGGTGCCGGCACCCCGGTCGCCGCCCTGGCCCGCGCGGACACCGTCCTGCTGGTCACCGACTCCACTCGGGACCTGTCGGTGAACGAGCTGAACATGCTGCTGCACCTCACCCGGTCGCACTCCAACGTGGCCGTGGTGCAGACCAAGACGGACCTGGTGCCGGACTGGCGGGCCGTGGCCGACCGCAACCGGCGGCACCTGGCCGACGCCGGGGTGCCGGTCCCGTTGATCCCGGTGTCCGCCGCGCTGCGCCTGCACGCCGCCGCCACCGACGACCACGCGCTCAACGCGGAATCCGGGTTCCCGGCGCTGATCGCCCTGCTCCGGCGGCAGCTGGCCGCCAAGCCCGACACCCTGGCCCGGGCCGCCGTGGTGCTGACCGCACGGACCGTGGTGGAGCAGCTCGCCGCGCCGCTGCGGGCGGAACTGACCGACCAGCGCTCGGCCGAAGAGTCCGCGCCGATGGCCCGGCTGCACGCGGCGCAACGCGAGGTCGACGAGCTGCGCCGGTGCGCCACCCGGTGGCAGAACACGTTGACCGACGAGATGGCCGATCTGATCTCCGACATCGAGCACGACCTGCGCGAGCGCACCCGGCAGATCCTGCGGATGGTCGACGAGGCGTTCGAGACCGCCGACCCCCTGGTGGCGTGGGACGCCGTCGCGCAGTGGCTGGAGCAGAGCCTCGTCGAGGCGGCCACGGCGAACCGGCGGTGGCTGGTCCAGCGGTGCGACTGGATCGCCCGACGGGTCGCCGAGTCATTCGCCCGGTACGGGCACGGGTCGCTGCCGCCGTGGCCGCTGACCGCCTCGGTGGAGTACGGCGCCACGGTGCCGGAACTGGAACGTCCCACCGTCGACCGGTTCACCGTCGGCCAGAAGGTGTTCACCGGCATGAAAGGCTCCTACGGCGGGTTGCTGATGTTCGGCCTGGCGCTGACGCTCGCCGGCCTACCCATGATCAACCCGATCTCGATCGGCGCCGGCGCCCTGTTCGGCGGCAAGAGCATCCGCGACGAGGGCAAACAGCTGCTGCGTCGCCGGCAGGCCACGGTCAAGGCGGCGGTGCAGCGGCACGTCGACGACTTCTTCATCCAGGTCAGCAAGGACAGCCGGGACGCGGCCCGCCGGGCGCAGCGGGTGCTGCGGGACCATTTCGCCGCGCTCACCGACGAGCTGCAGACCGCCATCATCGAGTCGCTGCGCAGCGCCAAGGAGGCGGCCGACACCGACGCGGCGGTCCGGGAGCGACGGCAACGCGAGATCCAGCAGCGGATGGTCCGCCTGGCCCAGCTGTACGAGCAGGCGCAGCAGGTCACCGCCGCCCGCCCGGCGTCACTGGCATGACCGGCGCGCGGCTGGACGCGGCGGTCCGGGACCTGCTGCACCGGGCGCTGCACGGCTACCGCGACAACCCCCGCGCCGCCGAGTCGCTGCGGCGTCAACTGGCCCGCTACGACCAGCCGCTGCGGGTCGCCGTCGTCGGTGGCTGGCGCAGCGGAAAATCGACGTTGCTCAACGCCCTGATGGGTGAGGAGGTGGCCCCGGTCGACGGGAGCGCCTTCACCTGGTACGAGGACGGGCCGCAGCCGGACGCCACCGGGTACTCCACGAGTCATCCGCCGCAGCGGCTGGCGGTGCTGCGCTCCGGCACAGGGATGCGGGTCGACCTCACCGGCTGGCGGGCCGGAGAGCTGCGCGACATCGTGGTGCGGTGGCCGGCCCGCTCGTTGCGGCAGGTGACCCTGCTGGACACCCCGGCGATCGGCGCTACCGACGAGCCGACTGCGGATCCGGTGCTGAACCGGGTGCTGCGGGAGACCGACGCGCTGCTGTACCTGACCCGCGACGCTCGGGGCACCGACCTGCGGACCCTGGCGGCGACCCGGGAGGGCGTCGTCGGGCAGGCGGCGCCGGTTCACACGATCATGGTGTTGTCCCGGGTGGACGAGTCCGGTGGTGGTCGGGTCGACGCGCTGCTCGGTGCCCGTCAGCTCGCCCGGCGGGCGCTGCGGGACCCGCACGTGGACGCGCTGTGCCTGACGGTGGTGCCGTGCAGCGGGTTGCTCGGCCTGGCCGGTCGAGTGCTCGGCGAAAGCGATTTCGCCGCGCTGGCGACCCTGTCCCGGGTGCCGCGTGCCGAGCTTGAGCCGTACCTCCTCTCCGCCGAACGGTTCGCCCGTGGCGAGCCACCGGCCGGGTTGGACGCGGCCACCCGTGGCGCGCTGCTGGAGCGACTCGGTGTGGTCGGGATCCGCCTGGCGACCACCCTCGTCCGCACCGGCTGCGACAACCGGGTGGCCCTGGCCGCCGAGCTGGTCCGGCGCAGCGGCCTCGGCGAGCTGCGCGAGTCCCTCAACCGCCTCTTCGTCGACCGCCGGCACGTGCTCAAGGCCCGGTCGACGCTGGTCGCGGTGGAGGCGCTGCTGCGCGACGAACCCGGTCCGGCCACCGGCGACCTGCTCGCCGCGCTGGAGCAGCTGCTCGCCGGTGCGCACGAGTTCGCCGAGTCGCGGCTGCTGGCGGCGCTGCGCGACGGCCGGCTCGGCCTCGACACCGAGCTGGCCGCCGAGGCACGGCGACTGGTCGGTGGGGACGGTGACGACCCGGCGGCCCGGCTCGGCATCGCCCCCGAAGCGACGCTGGCGTGGTTGTGGGAGACCGCCGCCGAGGCACGCTGGCGGTGGCGGGAACGGGCCGAGGACCCTGGACTCCCGTTGCCGCAGCGCCGCGGCGCGCAGGTGGTGGCCCGCAGCTGCGAGGGCCTGCTCGCCGACCTGGCCGCCGCCCACGCCCGCTAGTGCGGTGTCGAGGATACGTCTCACCGGGCCGGTCCGGGCGCAGCCGACGACCGGCCGCGTCGGGACCGGTACCCGGTCAGGCGGGTCGGGCCGGACCGTGCAGGCCGACCAGGCCGGGCACGGCGGCGCGGCCGAGTTCGCCGCCGGTGACCGGATCCTGCCAGCACACCGCCGCCCGCTGGCCCAGGTAGAGACGGGTGCCGTCGGCGCTGAGTACGAGTCCGCCGACCGGGTCGGCGGTCGCCCGCTCCGCGGTGACGGCGAGACCGGCCAGGTCGACGGTCCGCACGGCGTTGCCGGCACCGAGGAACAGCCGCTCGGCGGAGGCCGCCGCGTACGCCGGAGCACCACCGGCGGCGAGGGCGGCGACGCGGCGTACGGTCAGCTCCTCGGTGGAGATCTCCGCGACGGCGCCGGAGCCGGCGTCGGCGACGTAGAGCCGGCCACCGTCGGGGGTGATCGCCATGGTGTGGCCGTCCGCGCCGCCCTCCCCGAACGGGTGCGGCAGGTCCACGCAGTACGCCCACCGCTGCTCCAGGTGCAGGGTGTGGACGAAGGCGTGCACGTCGCGGCCCGGCCGGCCGCTGATCCGGTCCCGGGTGTGCTGGTGGTCGGGCTGGTGGGTGTAGAGCGTGTAGAGCACGGTTCGGTTCGGGGCCAGCACCGCCTGCCGTCCGTCGCCGCGCATCTCCTCCTCCGCGCCCGGCGGAACCGGCGTCTTGGCGCGGGTGAACAGCGGCCCGGCGATCCCGGTGGCGAGGTCGACCAGACGTACCCGGTAGCGGTCCGGTGCGGCCGGCGGCAGCCATTCCAGCACGAACAGTCCGGCCAGGTCGTGGGTGAACGCCTCCGGCACGACGGTGCCCGGCAGCCGCAACCGTTGCCGCACCCCGGCGGCGTCGGCGATCAACACGAGGGTCTCGTCGCGCCCGGCGGGACGGTCCCCGGTGGCGCTCAGGTGCTCGGTGGTCAACGCCAGCCGGGTGCCGTCGGTGGAGGTGGTCTGCGGCACCCACCGGCCCGGCAGCCGCACCCGCTCGGAGGCGTTGCCGCGGCCGGCGTCGACGCGCCACAGGAGGGTGTCGGCTCCGTCGGGCACGGCGGTCCACACCAGCCGCCCGTCGGCGGTGGCCACCCCGGCGCCGATCGACTGCCGGTCGGTGCCCCGCAACACCGTCAGGCCGCCGTCGAGGGTGACCAGGAGAGGGTCCGGTAGCGGGTCGGCGGCGGCCGGGGTCGGGGTCGGGGTCGGGTCGCAGCCGACCAGGGCGGCGGCTCCGGCCCCGGCCAGGGCGCCAAGCAGGGTACGCCGCGAGATCGTCGTGTTCGCCATCATGACCCGGTGACACCGCCGGAGCGGCCCGGGTTCCTTCTCGACCCGATGGAACCCGTTCGGCGTGGGCGGTGTCAGTAGTGGTGATCCCACCGGAGGTTGCCCTGGACGACGAGCAGTTCGTCACCCGCGCGCAGGCGGGTGACCTGGCGGCGTACGAGTCCCTGGTCGCCCGGCACACCGCGGCCGCGTACCGCACCGCGGTGCTGCTCGGCGCGGGCTCCGACGCCGAGGACGTCATCCAGGAGGCGTTCGTGAAGGGGTACCGCAAGCTCGACCGCTACCGCGGCGAATCGTCGTTCCGCTCCTGGCTGCTGGCGATCGTGGCCAACGAGACGCGCAACCTGCACCGCACCCGGCAGCGGCGCGACGGGCTGGTGCTGCGCGCGGCGCGGGTGGCACCGGGCTCGGAGATCGTCGAGGACGACGCCGTCGGCGCGCTCCTCGCCGGGGAACGCCGGGCCGCCCTCGTGCGGGCCCTGCGGTCGCTGCCCACCCGGGACCGGGAGGTCATCGTCTGCCGCTTCCTGCTGGACCTCAGCGAGGACGAGACGGTCACCATGCTGGGCTGGCCCCGGGGAACGGTGAAGTCGCGCACCTCGCGGGCGCTCGTGAAACTGCGTGGTCTGCTCGCCGTGGAGGAGGTCAGTCGTGGATGACCTGGAGCGGGAGCTGCGTGACCTGTCCGCCTGGCTGGCGACCCCCGAACCACCGGACGTCACGGCCGGAGTGCGCGCCCGGCTGGCCGCCGCACCGCCCGCCCGCGACGCGGGCCGACGGCGCTGGCGGTATGCGCTGGCAGCAGGCCTGGCCGCGTTGCTGGTGGCGGTGCTGCCGCCGGGACGGGCCGCGCTCGCCGACGCGATGGCGGGCCTGTTCCGCTTCGCCGGCGTCACCATCAGCAGCGCCCCGGTCGCGACGCCGCCGTCGGGCGTCCCGTCCCCGCCGCCGGGGCAGCGCTCCGCCACCCTCGACGAGGCGCGACGGCTGGTGCGCTTCCCGATCCGGACGCCGACCGTGCTGGGCCCACCCGAGCAGGCCCTGCTGGCCGACCCGGACGACACCGGCGGGCACCGGGTGGCGAGCCTGCTCTACCGGGCCGGCACCCTCCGCCTGGACATCTTCGACGGCCGCCTCGATCCGGTCTTCCTCAAGCAGGCCGGCGGGTCGGACACCGAGTGGACGCAGGTGGGTACGGCCCAGGCGATCTGGATCGACGGACCGCACCCGATCTCCTACACCGACCGCGACGGGGTCGTCCGCCAGGCGAGTGCCCGCCTCGCCGCCGCGACCCTGATCTGGGAGGACGCCGGGGTGACGTATCGGTTGGAAGGCAATCTGACCATGGCGGAGTCGGTCACGATCGCCACCACGCTCCAGTGACGCCGTACCCGCCGGTTTCGCGCTTCGTCATGGTCGACCGATGCTGACGACGAATTGCGGATGTAAGCGTGATCAACCATGGCGTCCGAGGTTCCTCGGGCGGGCCCGCCCGCCGGGATTCGGTATCACCTTCGTAACGGCCACACAACGATTCCTCCCCGACCGGGCCGGGTGACGGCACTCCGACTCCTACCGGGATTTTTCCGGGACCGAGATGAGAGCCGTCCGGTCGTCGGTGCCGTGCAGAGCAGCAACCGGACCAGCTACCGGACGATTCCGGCCCCTATGCGGGGCAGTGGTTGTTAGCGCGAACACGCTGTCACGCAGAGCCACCGTCGTGACCGCCCTGCTACCGCCGCCGACAAGACCTACTGACCAGCGAGGTCACCAACTCCGTCACTAGGTCACGGAAGTTTCGGAAACGTGTCTTGTTTTTTTCGGACAAGTCTGCGACCGTTTTGGCCGTCGGTGGCCTGGGTCACTCCGAGGTTGATCGCGATGCGACCGCGAGCCGAGCCCGGACCAGCGCCTGTCGACAGGAGACAACCCTTCGGCGTCGCCGCCGTGGTGCACGTTCCGGCCGGCGGCTCGTCCCAGGGGTGTCTCAGGTGGGCGGACTCGGCAGAGAGGAAGATTGATGAGGGCGAGAAAACTACTGGCTGTGTCGGTGGCCCTGGCAACCGGCGTCCTGGCGACGGCGGCCTGCGGCGGTGGCGACTCGGAGGGTCGCAACAGTGACGGCTCGGTCACGATGAGCTTCTGGCACAACGCCAGCACCGGCCCGGGCAAGGCCTTCTGGGAGAAGACCGTCGCCGACTTCGAGGCCGCGAACCAGAACGTGAAGATCGAGATCCAGTCGATCCAGAACGAGGACCTGGACGGCAAGCTGCAGACCGCGCTCAACTCCGGCGACGCACCCGACGTGTTCATGCAGCGCGGCGGCGGCAAGATGGCCGCGATGGTCAAGGCCGGCCAGCTGATGGACCTCACCGACTCGATCACCGACGACACCAAGAAGGTGATCTCCGAGGGGTCGTTCACCGCGCAGACGATCGAGGGCAAGGTCTACGCCATGCCCGTCGCGGTGCTGCCGGGCGGCTTCTTCTACAGCAAGGACCTGTTCGCCAAGGCGGGCATCGCCCAGCCGCCGGCCACCCTCACCGAGCTTCAGGACGCCGTGGCCAAGCTGAAGGCGGCGGACGTCCAGCCGATCGCGCTCGGCGCCAAGGACGCCTGGCCGGCCGCCTTCTACTACTACTTCTTCGCGCTGCGTGAGTGCAGCTCGGAGACCATCACCCAGGCCGGTCAGACGATGACCTTCGACGACCCCTGCTGGCTCAAGGCCGGCCAGGACGTGCAGAACTTCGCCGCGACCGAGCCGTTCAACAGCGGCTTCCTGACCACCTCGGCCCAGCAGGGTGCCGGCAGCTCCGCCGGTCTGCTCGCCAACAAGAAGGCGGCGATGGAACTGATGGGCGCCTGGAACCCCGGCGTCATCGCCTCCCTGACCCCCGACCAGAAGCCGCTGCCCGACCTGGGCTGGTTCCCCTTCCCCAGCATCGAGGGCGGCGCCGGTCAGCCCGGCGCGATCCTCGGTGGTGTCGACGGCTACTCCTGCTCGGCGCAGGCCCCCAAGGCCGAGTGCACCGCCTTCCTGAACTACATCGCGAAGACCGAGGTGCAGAAGGCCTACTACGAGGCGTTCAACGCGCCGCCGGTGAACAGCGAGGCGCAGGCCGCGGTCACCGAGCCGCACCTGCAGTCCATCCTGGCCGCCTACAACCAGGCGCCGTTCGTCTCGCAGTGGCTCGACACCGTCTACGGGCAGAACGTCGGCAACGCGCTGAACACGGCCGTGGTGAACATGCTGGCCGGTAAGGGGGACCCGCAGAGCATCGTCAACGCGGTCAAGGACGCCGCCAAGAGGGCGCAGTAGTCCAACCGCCATGTCTGAAACGCAACACGAGAGCGTACGGCTCGCGCCGGACCCGACCCCGGGTCTGACGAAGGTCGGGGGTGACACGCCGGTCGTGTCGCCCCCGGCCCGGCGCCGCCGGCGCAAGGGCATCGGCTGGGCCGCCCGGCTGGAAATCGCACTGATGACGGGGCCGACACTCATCGTGTTCCTGTCCTTCGTCATCCTTCCCGTGGCCATGGCCGCCTACTACGGCTTCTTCAGCTGGCAGGGGTACGGGCCCGCTGAGGACTTCGTCGGCCTCCGCAACTACCTGCTGATCTTCGAAGACAGCACCTTCATCGACGCCCTGCGGCACAACGGCATCATCGTGGTGCTGTCGCTGCTGCTGCAGGGACCGGCGGCCATCCTGCTCGCCCTGCTGCTGAACCGGCAGATGCGGGGGCAGACGCTGATCCGGGTGCTGGTCTTCATCCCGTACGTGATCGCCGAAGTGGTGGTCGGCACCGGCTGGAGCCTGATGCTGCACGGGGAGGGCGTGGTCAACGCCGTCCTCGGCAAGATCGGGCTCGACTGGTTGCAGAACGACTGGCTGGCCGACCCGAAGATCGCGATCTGGACGCTGATGGGCATCCTCACCTGGAAGTACATCGGCTTCGCCGTCATCCTCTTCCTCGCCGGGCTGCAGGGCATTCCGGAGGAGCTGACGGAGGCCGCGGCGATCGACGGCGCGTCGTACTGGCAGATCCAGCGACGCATCACGCTCCCGCTGCTCGGGCCGACGATCCGCATCTGGGCCTTCCTGTCGATGATCGGCGCCCTGCAACTGTTCGACCTGGTCTACATCATCTGGGGCCAGTACGTGGCGGCGACCGCCGGGACGTCGACGATGGCCACCTACATGGTGGCCAACGGACGGAACGCGGGAGAGTACGGGTACGGCAACGCGGTAGCCGTGGTGCTGTTCTTCATCTCGCTCTTCGCCGCGCTGCTCTACCAGCGGTTCATCCTGCGCCGGGACACCGAGGGCGCGATCACCGGAGGGAGGCGCTGATGGCCGTGACCGCCGTAGCCGGACGCCGGGCACCGCGCAGGTCGTCCCGGTCGAGGAAGCCGTTCAGCTGGACGGACCCGTCGGTGTACTTCGTCGCGCTGCTGCTCATCGCGACGATGCTGGCCCCGGTCGTCTACATCATCCTGGGTGGCTTCCGGACCAACGCGGAGATCACCACCGACCCGGCCGGGCTGCCCACCACCTGGCAGACCCAGAACTACCTCGACGTGCTGACCGGCAGCACCTTCTGGCAGCAGGTCGCCAACTCCACGATCGTGGCCCTGGCCACCACGGCCGGGGTGGTCACGCTAGGTCTGATGACCAGCTTCATCATCGCGCGTTACCGATTCTGGGGGCGGGGGGCGATGTACGCGCTGTTCGCCGCCGGTCTGATGTTCCCGCTGACCGTGGCGATCACCCCGCTGTACATCCTGGTCAAGACCCTCGGGCTGATGAACACGCTGCCGGGGGTGATCCTGCCGCAGATCGGGTTCGGCATCCCGCTGACCATCATCATCCTGGTCCCGTTCGTCCGGGCGATCCCCGACGAGATCCAGGAGGCCGCCTCGATCGACGGTTGCAGCCGACTCGGCTTCTTCTGGCGGATGGTGCTGCCGCTGGCCATGCCGGGCGTCATCACCGTGGCCATCCTGACCTTCATCCAGAGTTGGAACGGCTACCTGCTGCCGCTGTTCATCCTGAACCGGGAGGAGACCTTCACGCTGCCCCTCGGCGTGCAGGCCTTCGCCTCGGAGTACTCGGTCGACACGGCGAAGGTCCTGGCGTTCACGTCCCTGTCGATGATCCCGGCACTGGTGTTCTTCAGCCTGTTCCAACGCCGGATCGTCGGCGGGCTGACCGGCGCCGTGAAGGGCTGATCCGTCAGCGGACGCGGCAACAACTCCTCGGCGCGCCCGGCCGCCCCGGTCCCAGACTCAGGTCTGACCGAGGCGAGCCGGGCGCGTCGGTGTGTCCGGCGGCCCACCAGTGCGGCGCGTGCTACATCCGGCCCTGCAGGACCGTGCCCATCCGCAGGGCGACCTCCTTGCGCCGATCCGAGTCACCGATGTCGGCCTTGATGCCGCAGAACTCCCCGTTGCCGCACGGGAACCACAGCTCGCCGTGCGTGTCGTCGTAGACGGCACCGTCGGCGGATCCGCTCACCGGCTCCCCGATCTCGGCCACCGCCTCGTACTCGTCCCTGGGCAGGACCGTGGCGTGCAGCGCCTGCCCGCCCGAGGTCGCCGTCCAGACGCAACCACCGAGCTGGTAGTCGTGCTGGCCGCCGTCGTGGGCCCCGATCGCGTCCGCGACCTCGTCGGTGGTGAGGCGTGCACACTCCTCGCCCTCCGGCTCGGTCAGGGAATCTGCCGCGTCGTCGGCGGTCCGGGCGTCGCCCGGCTTGTCGCCCGGCGTCGAGGAACCTGTGCCCGCGTCACCCCCGCACGCCACGAGCGTGGCGAGCGCCGCACCGACGATCGCGGCCTTTACCAGCCTGCTGAGGATCTCCATAGGTCATCCCTCCGCCGCGGCACCGCTTGCCGCCGATGACCAACTCCAGCACGACCGGCCGAGACTTGAATCGGTGGATTCCCTCGGCTTAACCGCCGTCGTCCCGCGGTGACGCGGGGTCAGTTGGCGGGCGGGACGGCCAGCATGGCCAGCGGCACGTGGTGCTGGCCGGCGTGGATGTCGCGGTCGCGCAGGCCGCCCTGCACCACCTGCCTCGGGTAGCTGATCTTCACGACGTTCAGCGAGGGAATCCGGAAGAACTGGACGTCCGCCGCCTCGACGCCGTAGAGGCGGGCGATCACCGAGGCGTCCAGGAACGACGGATCGGCGAGGACGGCGTAGGCGTCGGCATCCCGGGCGAAGATCTCCATCGTCACCCAGAACGGCCCGGCGTTCTTCGACCGAACCTCCAGCGCGAGATCGGCGACCACGGTCATCGGTTGTCCTCCAGGCAGACGCGGAACAGGCTGGTCGGCGACGACACCTCGACGACGTGGTTGAGCGCGAACTCGTACACCGGTCCCCGTTCCGTCTCGGCCGGTGAGGTGGCGAATGCGAGGCTGGGCAGATAGTCCAGGTCCGGCGTGGGCAGGTGCAGCATCAGCGGGTTGGCGACCTTCGCGACCGCCGTCGCGGTCGCCTGGTCCGCCGCGTGGACCAGGAGCATCACGCCCACCTCGCGAGGCGGCCCGGTGGCCGGGTCGAGGTCACCGAGGACCGCGTCGTACCCGTAGCGGCGGATGTCGAAGCTGTAGTCGCCCTCGGCCAGCCCGATGGTCCCGGACACCCACTCGATGATCATCTTGCGGAGCAGGGCGGTCCAGGTGTCGATCTGGCCGAGGATGTGCGGATCCCGGATCGCGGTGAACGACATCGTCTCGTACCCGGTGATCCGCGCGCCCTCCAGCTTGATGGTGTGCTGCGCGGCCGGCGCGAACCGGGAGCCCTCGACGCGCACGCGGCGCTCGTCCAGGGCCCGGTAGATCGCGTCGCCCACCTCGATGGTGCCGGCGGGCTCGCGCATGCTGAACGGGTTGACCGTCTCGTAGAGCATGTGCGCCGCGACCGAGGTGGGCGTGCAGGCGTTGCTCGCGTCGAGCGGCTCGATGGTGAAGCCGGTGGGGTCGACAGTGGCCAGGACGCCGCCGGCGCGCGGGTTCGTGGTGCACTGCCCGCCGCACTCGACGATCTTCGCGGCGTGCCACACAGGCCCGGCCGGCATGCCCTTGAGCAGCGGATAGGCGGCTGCCACCGCGGTGTCGGTGGCCCGTCCGGCGAGGACCACATCGGCACCGGCGGTCAGGGCCGCGGCGATCGGTTCATGGCCCATCATCCCGACGATGTTGGTGCAGCTCTCCAGGGTCGCCCGGTCGAGGTCGCCGGCCGGCGGGAGGGGGCGGATCCGGTCCAGATCGAGGTCGGCCGCCTGCTGCGAGCTGTAGATCGTCGCCAGCCGCAACTGCAGGCCCTCCTCGGTGAGGATCTCGCGAGTGATGCCGGCGACCCAGTCGACGCCGGCGTCGGTGCCGCTGGTGCCGCACGAGCCGACGACCAGCGGGATGCCGGCCGTGGCCGCCGCCCGCAGCAGCAGGCGCAGGTCGCGAGCGACCGCGGCGCGGGCGGTCTTGGCCGTACCGGCACCGAGATAGTAGGGCCCGGAGTCGGTCGAGCCACCGTCCACGGCGATCACGTCGGCGCCGAGGGCCAGGCCGCGATCGACGGTCTCGGGCGGGAAGCCGGCGCCGAGCATGCCGACCGGCACGAGGATGCGTACGGAATCAGCAGTGGTGACCATCGTTCCTCACTTCTTGGCGATCGCTCGGCCGGCCTGCCGGCCGGAGAACAGGCAGCCGCCCAGGAAGGTGCCCTCCAGGGCGCGGTAGCCGTGCATGCCACCGCCGCCGAAGCCGCTGGCCTCGCCGGCGGCGTACAGGCCGGGCACCGGCTGGCCGGCAGCGTCCAGGACCCGCCCGTCGAGGTCGGTGTGCAGGCCACCGAGCGTCTTGCGGGTGAGCACGTGCAGGCGTACGGCGATCAGCGGGCCGGCCTTCGGGTCGAGGATCCGGTGCGGCGGGGCGGTCCGCATCAGCCGGTCGCCCCGGTAGTTCCGGAAGTTCCGGATGGCGGCGATCTGCAGGTCCTTGGTGAACGGGTTGTGCAGTTGCCGGTCCCGCGCCTCGACCACCCGCCGCACCTCGGCCGGGTCCAGCAGTGGGGTCTCCGTGAGCGCGTTCATCCCGTCGACCAGATCATCTAGGTCAGCGGCCACCACGAAGTCCGCACCGCGGCGCTTGAACGCCTCGACCGGCGCCGGCGCGCCGGCCCGGACCCGACCCAGCACCTGGCGGACGCTGCGGCCGGTCAGGTCCGGGTTCTGTTCCGAACCGGACAGCGCGAACTCCTTCTCGATGATCTTCTGGGTCAGCACGAACCAGCTGTGGTCGTACCCGGTGGACCGCAGACGGGCGAGGGTACCGAGGGTGTCGAATCCGGGCGAGAGTTCGGCGGGCAACCGCTGCCCACGGGCGTCCAGCCAGATCGAGGAGGGTCCGGGCAGGATGCGGATACCGTGCGCGTGCCAGACCGGATCCCAGTTCTGCACGCCCTCCACGTAGTGCCACATCCGGTCGGGGTTGATGACGGTGCCGCCGGCCGCCTCGGCGATGCCGATCATCCGGCCGTCCACGTGGGCCGGAACCCCGGAGATCATCCGGGCCGGCGGCACGCCGAGCCGCTGCGGCCAGTTGCGCCGGACCAGGTCGTGATCGCCGCCGATGCCGCCGGAGGTCACCACCACCACGGGCGCGGAGAGCTCGAAGTCCGCGACGGCCGTGCGGCCGCTGGCGACGCCGCGCCGCGCGCTGCTCGGTTCGAGGATCTTTCCGCGTACGCCGGAGACGGCACCGTTGGTGCGGACGATCTCGTCGACCCGGTGCCGGAACCGGAACCCCGCCTTCCCGGCCCGGGCCCTGGCGATGAACGGCTCCAGCAGGCCCGGCCCGGTCCCCCAGGTGATGTGGAAGCGGGGCACGGAGTTGTTGGCACGCTCCGCCCAGCCGACGATCGGGAACAGTCTGATGCCGAGTTGGCGTAGCCAGGCCCTTTTCTCCCCGGCGGCGAAGTCGACGTACGCCTCGGCCCAGCGCCGGGGCCACTCGTCCTCGGGCCGGTCGAACCCGGCGTTGCCCAGCCAGTCCGCCCAGGCCAGCTCGCGCGAGTCGCGGATGCCCATCCGGCGCTGCTCGGGCGAGTCGACCAGGAACAGGCCACCGAACGACCAGAACGCCTGGCCGCCGAGGCTGCGCTCGGACTCCTGGTCGAGCAGGAGGACACGGTGGCCGGCGGCCACGAGTTCGGCGGTGGTGACGAGCCCGGCCAGGCCGGCCCCGACAACGATCACGTCAGCGGTCATCTTCTCTGCTCCGGGTCGATCAGGTGGGCGTTGACGGAGGTCCGCGGATCACCGGCCAGCGCGGCGACCAGCTCGCGGGCGCCGCACAGGCCCGCGTCGCGGCGGGCCTCGGTGGTCTGGCCAGCCATGTGCGAGTAGACGGTGATGCCGTCGACGCCGCGCAGCACACTGTCGGCGGGCAGCGGTTCGACGTCCACCACGTCGAGGGCCGCCCCGGCGATCCGACCGGACCGGACCGCCTCGGCCAGGGCGGCCACGTCGACGATCGGCCCGCGTGCCGTGTTGATCAGGTGAGCCGTCGGCTTCATCCGGGCCAGTGCCGCCGCGTCGATCAGGTGCCGGGTACGCGGGGTCAGCGCGGTGTGGATCGACACGTAGTCGGCGTCGCGGAGCAGGTTCTCCAGGGGAACGTCGTGGCCCAGCACCGTCATGCCGAACGCCTCGGCGAGTGGTCGCACCCGTTGGGCCACCGCGCCCCGGCCGATCAGGCCGAGGATCCTGCCGCGCAACTCGTGCCCGTCCCTGCGCGGCCAACCACCAGCCGCGACCCCGGCCGCCATCGGGACCAGGTGCCGCGCCTGGGCCAGCAGCAGCGCGACGGTGTACTCGGCGACCGCGTTGGCGTTGATGCCGGGCAGGTTGCTGACGCTGATGCCGAGGCGGGTGGCGGCCGGTACGTCCACCGAGTCGTACCCGACGCCGGTGCGCACGACCACCCGCAGTCGGGGTGACGCCGCCAGCACCTGCGCGGTCACCGGCTCGTTGGCGATCAGCGCGCCGTCGACGTCGGCGAGCGCGGCGATCAGGTCCGCCGGCCGACGCGGGCCGCGCATCGGGTCGTGCCGGGTGGTGAAGCCCTGGCCGGTGAGGTAGGCGTCCACCTCGTCACCCGGGCTCAGGTAGTCGGTGGTGATCAGGATGGTCGGCATCGGCACTCTCTCAGCTGGTGCGGGCGGGGGTCGTCGCGCGGGCCCGCTCCAGGCGGGCCAGCCGGATCACCACGATGGCCGCGAGCGTGGCCAGCACGGCGATGTCGAGCAGCATCCAGGTCCAACCGACGAGGTCGACCGCCGCGCCGACCAGTGCCGGCCCGGCGAAGCCGCCCAGGTACCAGGTGACCGCGTAGAGCCCGGTGTAGGCGCCGAGCATCCGGCTGGACGGGGCCAGGTTCCACAACGCGACCGCCGCGTTGATCAGGAATCCGGCGGCGCCCATGGCGGCGAGGCAGAACAGCACGACCGTGCCGGCGGGGGTCCGCACGACGGCGCCGGCCGCGAGCGCCCCGGCGAAGACGGCGATGCCGATCAGGATCACCCGCAGCCGGCCGAAACGCTCGGCCGCCAGCGCGGCCGGATAGGCCGCGATCAGGTACGCGACGCCGCTGGGCAGGGTGAGTCCGCCGGCCTCACCGCGGGTCAGGCCCAGCACCTCCATGCCGTACGGGGTCATCAGCGACCGGGAGGCGAACCAGGCGCCGCCGAAGAGGAAGACGGTGAGCAGCAGGAGCACCCGCCGCCGGTCGTGGCTGGTGACGAGTTCGGTGACGACCCGCCACAGCGGCGATCTCGTCTCGCCGGCGCCGGCGGTCGCGTCCTCGGCCACCGCGGCCCGATAGGCCGGGGACCGGCTGTCGCGCACCTTGGTGATCATCACGGCGGTGGCGACCAGCATGATCGCCGCCGGGATGACGAAGGCCGCCCGGGGATGGTCGTCCACCACCAGGAGGCTGATCAGTGACGCCACGATGATGGTGAGCGACGTGGCGATCTTGACGACGGCGTTGGTCCGGCCACGACGCCGCGGCGCGACGAAGTCCGGGGTCAGCGCCTCGGCGAGCGGTCGCATGGAGTTCGCGACGAGCGCGTAGGCGACCATCACCGCGACCAGCGTGACCAGCGAGGTGGTCCAGGGCAGCAGCAGGAAGAACAGCGCCCCGAGTGGCATGCCCACCGCCAGGTACGGGATGCGCCGTCCCCACCGGGTCCGGGTGTTGTCGGAACGGTTGCCGATCCAGGGCTGGATGAAGATCCCCAGCAGGTTGTCCATGCCCATCAGCACGCCGACGAGCGCGGCGCTGGTGACGTGCTCGCGCAGCAGGACGGGTACCTGGTTGTCGTAGAAGTTCCAGGTCGACTCCTGCGCGAACAGCGCGAGCGCGATGAAGAAGGTGATCTTTCGATACGACACCTCGTCGCGGATTTTCATTTCGGCCATGTCGCCTCCACGTAACGTGTGCCGCGTCACGCTAGTTTGCTATAGCAAGTTCGTCAACAGTCGCGTGCAGCTTTTGCGATGGCATGCGTTAGGGTGTGGCCATGACAGTGACCGAGACGCTCGGCGACCAGGCGTACCGTCAGGTCCGCGCCGCCATCGCCGCCGGTGAACTCGCACCGGGAGCGAAGGTGACCGAGCGCGGGCTGGCCGAACGCCTGTCGATCAGCCCCACCCCGGTCCGCGAGGCGCTGCGGCGGTTGGAGTCCGACGGGCTGATCGAGCGGATCGGACCACGGACCGTGCAGGTCGCCGAGATCCGGGACGCCGCCATCGACGACCTCGCCGAGGTCGAGGTCGGACTACGCGGACTGGTCGCCCGGTTCGCCGCCCGGCACGCCACGGCAGACCAGCTCGACACCCTCGACGAGATCCTCGACCGGGCCGACGACCTGCTGATCCTGCTCAAGGAGCGGCGTGCCCAGGGCTTGCCGACCGAGCGGCACCTCACCGCGTTGCTCGACACGATGCTGGAGTTCAACGAGACGGTGAACGCCTGCGCCCACAATCCGGTCCTCGTCCGGATGCTCGACCAGAGCCGGGTGTTCACCCGTCCGCAGCGACGGGAGCTGCTCCTGGAGCGGGTCGCCGCGGACGACACCTTCGGTCTGGAGCGTTACACCAGCCATCGCGCCCTGGTCCGGGCGCTACGGGCCGGCGACTCCGCCGCCGCCGAACGCATCGCCATCGCCGACTCGCAGGGCGGCCTCGACGCACTGCGGAGGAGCCGATGAACCACCGGATCGCCGTCATCCCCGGCGACGGCATCGGCAAGGAGGTCGTACCGGCCGGAATCGAGACCCTGGAGGCGACCGCCGGGCGCTTCGGTCTGCGGCTGGAATTCACCGACTTCGGCTTCGCCAGCGCCGACTACTGGCAGCGGCACCAGCGGATGCTGCCGCCGGACTGGGAGCAGACGCTACGCGCCTTCGACGCCATCTTCTTCGGCGCGGTCGGCTGGCCCACGGTGGTGCCCGACCACATCTCGCTCTGGGGCAGCCTGCTCCAGTTCCGGCGGACCTTCGACCAGTTCGTGAACCTGCGCCCGTGCCGACTCATGCCCGGCGTCCGCAGTCCCCTCGCCGACCGCGAGCCCGGCGAGATCGACTTTCTGGTGGTCCGCGAGAACACCGAAGGTGAATACTCCAGCGTCGGCGGACGCATCTTCGAGGGCACCGACCGGGAGACCGTGCTCCAGGAGACGGTGATGACCCGGGTCGGCGTCGACCGGGTCCTGCGATTCGCCTTCGAGCAGGCGCAGAGCCGCCCCAAACAGCACCTCACCTCGGCGACCAAGAGCAACGGCATCGCCATCTCGATGCCGTACTGGGACGAGCGGGTGGCCGCGATGAGCCAGCGGTTTCCCCGCGTACGGGTCGACAAGTTCCACATCGACGCCCTCGCCGCCCAGTTCGTGCTGCACCCCGAATGGTTCGACGTGGTGGTCGCCAGCAACCTCTTCGGCGACATCCTCTCCGACCTCGGCCCGGCCTGCACCGGCACACTCGGCATCGCGCCGAGCGCCAACATCAACCCCGACCGCCGTCACCCGAGCCTCTTCGAGCCGGTACACGGCTCCGCACCGGACATCGCCGGTCAGGGCATCGCCAACCCGATCGGCCAGATCTGGTGCGGCTCGATGATGCTCGACCACCTCGGTCACCCCGAGGCCGCCGCCCACCTCCTCGGTGCCGTCGAGGATGTCCTGGCGCTCGGGCCGAAGGAGTCGCCGCTCACCCCGGACCTGCACGGCATCGGTACCACGGCCGAACTGGGAAACGCGATCGCCGAGCGCGTCCGCGAGCGCTGAAGCACGCCCGGCCGTAGCGCCGCCGCCATGGATCACGGACCCTGAGCCGACGGTCGAGTGTGGTCTCAGTGCGCGATCAGCCCGCCGACCGGGACCGGCGCGACGTGCCCGGTCGCCGGGCGCGTCTGCGCCAGGGCGAGGCCGACGTCCACGAGGGAGGATCGGCGCAACTGCACCACATCCGGTAGCGGGATCCAGGCCGGCTCGGCAGTCGCACCGTTCGGCTCCGGCCGAAGGACCCCTCCCGTGATGCGGACCTGGTAGAAAATGCCCACGTTCTGGTGCTCGCGTCCGGACCGCGCCTCGGCGGCGGGAATCACCCTGGAGTCCACGCCCAGCAGACGGTCGACCACCGCGCCGCAGCCGGTCTCCTCGGCAACCTCCCGGAGCACCGCATCGAACGGATCCTCCGCGTGCTCGACCCGGCCGCCCGGAAGGGACCAGGTCGTCTCGCCCGACGGCGCCACACACCGGACGAGCAGCACCCGCTCTGCGTCGACGCACACGGCGTAGGCGGCCAGCCGGAAACTCATCCCGGCACGGGTCCCCGTGCGCGGCCCCGGGACGCCGACCACGCCACCACGCTGCTCATACGCTGGCGAGCAGCGCGTCGAGCGGCTGCGGCACGGTGTCCCGGGCGACGGCGGCCTCGACGAGCAGCCGGGCGTAGCGCAGGTTGCGGCGCGAACTGCTGCGCAGGAACCGCCACAGCTGCGCCTCGGGATCCCGACCACGCCAGGCGGGCTGGCTCTGGAACCCACGGAACAGCCGCAGGTCGCCCTGAGCCTCGAAGAGGGCTTCGACGGCCGGGTTGCCGACCGCCCGGATCAGCTCGTCCTCCAGGTCGTCGACGCAGACGAAGAAGCCGAGCTGCGCCAGGTCGGTACGGGTGCGGGGCGTACCGACGCCCGCCTCGGTCAGCCCGCGCCGGAAGATCTCCTCCTCCCGCAGGTCGCAGAGACCGGCGAGGCGTAAGCCGGCGCCCGGCGGGCCCAACCTGGTCAGGAAGCGACCGATCGCGTGGGCGCCGCCGATCGGCACGATGACGATCCGCTCGGCGTCGAGATCGCGACCACGGGCGGCCGCCAAGGTCTCCAGGGCGATCTGGTCGCTGATGCCCTCGACGAGCACCACGGCCTCGGCGGACTCGGCCCGGGCCAGCGCGCGGGCGGTGGCCCGCATCGAGGCGGCGTTACCACCCAACGGCCCGTCGAGGCCGATCCGGGGCGGCTCGCGGCGCGAGGTGACATCCATTGGTTGGCCTCCCCGTCCGGCCGGTGGCGGAGCCTCGCGACGGGCGACAAAGACAAAAGGCAGAGAGTCACCTCCCTGCCACTCCTAACGTATAGCGCACCGGGGGGCTTGTGGCAAGACCCGGGTTCTGCCGCAGAATCGTCGGCCGGACGCGGCGCTGACGAAGAAACGGGGCACACCGTGCGGGAGCTGACGACGGACGAGACGACCGGGCGGTACGTGGTGCGCCTGCCCGACATCGATGAGACGCGGGTCGACGTCGTGGGCGGTAAGGGGGCGCACCTGGGGGCGTTGTCGCGGATCGACGGCGTCCGCGTGCCGGCCGGCTTCTGCGTCACGACCCAGGCCTTCCGGCGGATCCTGGCGGAGGTGCCGTCGATCGACGATCTGCTCGATCGGCTGGCCCGGCTGAGCCCGGACGATCGGGAGGCCGTTCGGGCACTCGGCGCCGAGATCCGGCACGCCATCCAGGCCGTGCTCGTGCCGGCCGATCTGGCGGCGGCGATCAGCGGTTGCGTCGACGAACTCGACGGGCGGGCCGGGTACGCCGTCCGGTCCAGCGCGACCGCCGAGGACCTGCCGACGGCCTCCTTCGCCGGCCAGCACGACACGTACCTGAACGTGGTCGGTGCGACCGCGGTCGTCGAGCACGTCCGCCGGTGCTGGGCGTCGCTGTTCAGCGAGCGTGCGGTGACCTACCGGCAGCGCAACGGCGTCGACCACCGTACGGTCCGAATGGCCGTCGTGGTGCAGCGGATGGTCTTCCCGGACGCGGCCGGCATCCTGTTCACCGCCGATCCCGTCACCGGCGACCGCCGGGCCTCCTCCGTGGACGCCGGCTTCGGTCTCGGCGAGGCACTGGTCTCCGGTCTGGTCAACCCGGACGTGTTCAAGGTACGCGACGGCGAGATCGTCAGCCGGGCCGTCGCCACCAAGCAGCGGGCGATCCACGCCCTCCCCGCCGGAGGTACCCGGGAACAGGCCGTCGACCCGCAGCGGCGGGGCCAGCCGGCGCTGACGGACACCCAGGTCGTACGACTCGTCCAGCTGGGGCGACGAGTCGAAGCGCACTTCGGCAGCCCGCAGGACATCGAATGGTGCCTGGCCGACGACGACTTCCAGATCGTGCAGACCCGGCCCATCACGACACTGTTCCCCGTCCCGGCCGGCGACGGGAACAATCACGTGTACGTCTCGGTCGGCCATCAGCAGATGATGACCGACGCGATGAAGCCGCTGGGTCTGTCGATGTGGCGGTTGACGGCCATGGCACCGATGCAGGCCGCCGGCGGGCGGCTGTTCGTCGACGTCACCCAGCGGCTGGCCTCCCCCGCGAGCCGCAGCGCCCTCCTGGAGCTCATGGGTAGGGGCGATCCGCTGGTCAGGGACGCACTGGAGACCGTCCTCGGCCGCGACTTCATCCCGACGCGGCCGGACGCAGGGCTCGCCGGCGCACCGGGCGCCGGGGCCGAGGTCGGTGCGGTACGGGCCGCCGGGGCGGCGGCCGGCCCGGCGGTACCTCCGATCGACCCGGATCCGGCCATCGTCGCCGGGCTGGTCGAGCGCAGCCAGGCGTCCATCGCCGCCCTGGGTCGCGATATCCGGACGAAGACCGGCACGGCGCTGTTCGACTTCCTGGCAGGCGCCTTCGACGAGCACAAACGGATACTCGGTGACCCGCTGAGCATGCAGGTCATCATGGCCGGGATGGAGGCCACCTGGTGGCTCAACGAGCACCTCCGGGAGTGGCTGGGTGAGAGGAACGCGGCGGACACGCTCACCCTTTCCGCTCCCGGCAACGTGACGTCGGAGATGGGACTGGCGCTGCTCGACGTCGCCGACGTGATCCGCCCGCATCCCGAGGTGGTGGCGTACCTGCACGGCGTCGAGGACGAGAGTTTTCTCGACGAGTTGCCGAAGCTGCCCGGCGGCACCGAGGCGCGGCAGGCCATCGAGGCGTACCTCGACCGGTACGGCATGCGCTGCGTCGGCGAGATCGACATCACCAGGCCACGGTGGCGCGAACGTCCCACCACCCTGCTGCCGGTGCTGCTGGAACACGTCCGGCACGCCGAGCCGGGTGCCGCCGAGCGTCGTTTCGAGCGGGGACGGCAGGCCGCGGAGCAGAAGGCGCGTGAGGTGCTGTCCCGGCTGCGGGCTCTGCCGGACGGGGAGCGCAAGGCCACCGAGACCGAACGGATGATCGACCGGGTCCGGACCTTCGCCGGCTACCGGGAGTACCCGAAGTACGACATCATCAGCCGCTACTTCCTCTACAAGCAGGCGCTGCTGGGCGAGGCCGATCGCCTGGCGCTGGCGCAGGTGATCCGCGACAGGGAGGACGTCTTCTTCCTCACTGTCGACGAGTTCCACGACGCCGTGCGCACCAACCAGGTCGACGACCGGCTCGTCCGTCAACGCCGGGAGGAGTTCCGGTCGTACCAGGCACTCCGGCCGCCGCGAGTGCTCACCTCGGACGGTGAGGCCGTCGACGGGGCGTACCGGCGCGACGACGTGCCGGCCGGTGCCCTGGTCGGCCTGCCGGTCTCCACCGGGACGGTGGAAGGACGCGCCCGGATCATCCTGGACCTCGGCCGGGCCGACCTGGGACCGGGCGACATCCTCGTCACCGCCCACACCGATCCCAGTTGGACGCCCCTGTTCGTCGCCGTCGCCGGCCTGGTGACGGAGGTCGGTGGACTGATGAGCCACGGCGCGGTGATCGCCCGGGAGTACGGCCTGCCAGCCGTGGTCGGAGTGGCAGACGCCACCCGGCTGATTCGCGACGGGCAGCGGATCCGGGTGCACGCCACCGACGGCTACGTGGAGATCCTGTCCCGGTAGCCACCCTCCCCATGACGTGAAAGGCTGACCGGGTGGTCGAGTTCCCTGACGTGGCAACGGACGAACGCAGCACCCTGGAACAGTTCCTCGACTTCCACCGCCGATGTGTCCTCGACACCTTGGACGGCCTCACCCGTGACGACGCTGCCGCCACACTTCTGCCGGCAACCGAGTTGACCATCGGTGGCATCGTCAAGCACCTCGCGCGGGTGGAGGACCTCTGGTTCCAGGAGAAGCTGCTCGGCAACCCGATGCCCGAGCCCTGGGCGTCGGCGCCGCTGGACGTCGACCCGGACTGGGACTTCCACTCCGCCGGCGAGGACTCTCCTGCCGACCTGGCCGCGTTGTACACGGCCGCGTGCCGTCGGAGCCGGCGCGCGGCCGCCACCTGTGCGAACCTCAGCGATCGAGCGGCGAAGCCGTCGTTCGGCGGCGGGCCGGTGAGTCTCCGGTGGATCTTCGTGCACATGATCGAGGAAACCGCCCAGCACCGCGGACACCTGGACCTGCTTCGAGACGCCCTGACCCGCAGGGTCGATCCACCGGTTGCCGCACCTACCCGTTCTGGCCGAGGGCCTGCGCGGTGAACAGGGCGGCGAGCCAACCCCAGCCGGGGACGACGACGGCGCGCTGAATCAGGCCGAGGCGCGGTGACACCTGCTCCCACGCCCTGCCGAACCAGCCGAATCCGGCGAGCAGGGCGATGGCCAGACCGGCCGAGACGATCCGCCACGGTGTGCTGGGCAGCGTGAACGCTCCGATCGCCGCGGCGAGAGGCAGGGACAGGAAGACGACCGCGCCGGCGAGGTCGTGGCGGCGGTGCTGGACGCTGTGCCGCTCGGGTATCCCGACCGGAGCGCCCGGCGGATAGCCGAGCATCGGGTCCATCCGGAACACCCCGGACGCGACGAGGCCGAGGCCGAAGCCGGTCAGCGCCACACCGAGCAGGATGCTCGGTCCGTCGAGGACCAGTTCGACCGCCCCCAGCGTGATCGCGGAGCCGGTGACGATGAAGTTCGTCGTCTGGATCCAGCCCCGCCGGCCGAGCGCCAAGGCGCTGATCGGCTGGCGTGCCGACGAGTAGCCCGGCCGGCTCCCCCCGTCGACGAGGAACACCAGCACGAACAGCAGGGCGCCGGCGGCGCCCACCCACAGGGCCACGTGACTTCTTCCTGTCGTCTGCCGGGCTCTCCGGCGGGACTCAGTACATCGCGTCAGCCGCCGGCCCGGGCAGTGTCGATCGTCATGAGGTCGCGCAGGGCGAAGCGGAGGTGCTCCCACTCCTCGCCGATGATCACGTGCAGGCAGCGCAGGACCGACACCTCGTCCTCGGCCGACCAGGGGTTGCGTCGAGGCTCGGCAAGCATCTGCGGGGTGACGGTGGCGAGGAACTCGCGGACCATGGCCTGCCGTTCGGCTCGCAGGTCGAGAACCTCGGCCAGCGCCGGCTGCCTCGCGGCGAAGATCGAGGTGTCGAAGCCGTCCATCGCGTACTCGGCGTGCGGCTGTCCGAGCGGGTGGAAGGGCTGCGGAAGGCGCAGCACCGCCTTGCCGAGCCAGGCGTCGGCGGCGAAGGCGAGGTGACGCAGCGTCTGGGCGAAGGTCCACTCGCCGTCGACCGAGGTGTCGACGGTGCCGGCCGGCATCGCGGTCGCCCGCTCGACCGCCGCCGCCCAGGCCCCTTCGAGCGCCGCCCACGCCGCCCGCAGTCCTTCCGGATCGTCGGCCTGCCTCAGCTCCCGACCCGGGAACCGCCGGTTCAGCTCGGCCTCGACCAGCGGCACGACGTCGACCCCGTTGACCAGCAGCGACCCCTCCGCCAACCAGGGTGCGTCGATGTCGAGCCCTCGCACCTCGACGCTGCGCATGACCGCTCCGGCCAACGTCGACCTGATGAACCGTGCCCCCGCCAGGTCCCGATCGACGAACTCCTGCACCATCCGGACTCCTCCCGTGAACGAATCGCGGCGAGAGTAACGCCGAGGTGCGACACCACCGTCCCAGTCACCGATCCGTACCGCCGCCCACCTTGCCCGCCGGTACGCGAACCCATAACCTTGATTCGCCGACGTCAATGGATCACCACCCGCGACGTCGCGATGGTGGGCCGGCCACGTTCCCGCCGGCCGTACCGCCGGGTGGTTGCGGCGACGGGGGGATCCTCGATGCGACGGACGGTGTGGCGGATCCGGCTGGCCACCGCCCTGCTGGCGGCGGGCAGCCTGGTGGTCTCGACAGCGGTGAGCAGCCCCGCGCACCCACCCGCCACCACACCCACGGTCGTGGTCGACTGGAGCGCCGAACGGCAGCGGGTCGACGGCTTCGGCGGGTCGTTCGCGTTCCACAAGGCCGGCGGGATCCAGCGGCTCGGCGAGCCACTCACCACCCAGATGCTCGACATGGTCTTCGACGACCGGGCCGGGATCGGCCTGGACATCGTGCGGGTGATGGTCGGCGACGGCGGTGTGTGGGGCGACCAGCTCTACGACGGCCCGACGCAGACGATCGCCCCCGAGCCGGGCGTCTTCGTGTGGGACCGACCCGACTGGCCGCAGCGCAAGGCCGACTTCGACGCGTACCAGGTCTGGCTGATGCGGCAGGCGCAGGCGCGCGGCGTCGAGACGATCCTGGCCAGCGTGTGGAGCCCGCCTGCGTGGATGAAACAGAACAACAGCGTGACCTCCGCCGGCCCCACCGCCGCACCGAACAAGCTCCGACCCGAGATGTACCAGGAGTTCGCGGACTACCTCGCGGAGTACGTGCTCGGTTACGAGCGCGAGTTCGGGATCCGGATCACCCACCTCTCACCGACCAACGAACCCGACATCTCCACCGGGTACTCCAGTTGCCAGTGGACCGCCGAGGAGCTGCGGGTCCTGGTCCGCGACCACCTCGGTCCCACGTTCGCGCGACGGGACGTGACCGCGAAGATCGTGCTCGGCGAGGGCGTCGGCTTCCACGAGGGGTACGCACTGCCCGCGATCAGCGACCCGGCGGCGAACCGGTACGTCGACGTGGTGGCGGCGCACGGCTACGCCGGGCTGATCGACGACGCCACCCGGGCCGCGCCCACCGCCTTCACCACCTCACACACGCTGGGCAAGACCATCTGGCAGACCGAGTACATGAACCAGGGCGCACCGCGCGACCGGTTGTTCGTCAACAACACGATCAGCGACGGCCTGCGCTACGCGACCCTGATCGGCAACCTGTTCGACGAGACCGGGCTGAGCGGATACTTCTGGTGGTGGCCGGTGGCGAACAACGGCGCGGACGGCTCGGACCTGATCCGACTGGTCAACACCGGCACCCCGCAGAGCGGCAACCCGACCGAGAACGGCCAGTACCGCATCTTCAAGCGGTACTACACCTTCGGCCAGTACAGCCGGTTCCTCGACCCGGGCGACGTGATGATCGGCGCCACCAGCACCCCGTCACCCGGGGTCACGGTCACCGCGTACAAGGACGAGGCGACGCACGACTTCACGGTCGTGGTGGTCAACGACAACGCGGACGACGTCCCGCTGACCGTCGATCTCAGCGGCGGCTTCCCGCTGCCGCCGCAGACCAGGCGGGACTGCAAGAAGGGCGGGTGGGCCCACTTCGTCAACCCGACGTTCCGCCACCAGGGCGAGTGCGTGTCCCACGTCGCCGCCGGCAAGGGTCCCCGTCCGTCGGTGGTGCCGTACCGCACGTCGGGCAGCGAGAACATGAAGAAGCTTGCCGACGTCCGCATCCACGGCGGGTCCTTCCGCGCGAACCTCCGTGGCCGCAGCGTCACCACGTTTGTGCCGAAGTGGTCCGAGCTGCCGGCGCTGCCCGACCGCAAGGACGTCTTCTCCACCTATCTGGCCGAGGAGAACGACGGGCAGTCCGCCGGCCTGCGGGTGATCACCACACCCGAGCACGGCAAGGTCGTCACCGGCGTACGCGACGGGAGCCACCTGCGCTGGGCGAACGTCAACTTCGCGGACGGCTCGGCGGCGGGCTTCGCCGACCAGAAGGGTCAACTGCGGCTGCACGCCACCGTGGCCCCGCGGGCCGGCGGTGTCATCGAGGCACGGATCGACAGCCCGGAGGGTCCGCTGGTCGGCTCGACGACCGTGCCTGCGGGGTCCGGCTCCGACTGGGTGACCGCGACGACCTGGATCGACACCGGTCCGCAGGCGGCGAACGGATTCCACGACCTCTACCTGGTGTTCACCGGCGGTCCCGGCACCCTCTTCACGGTCGACCGCGTCGAGTTCAGCGACTGAGGGCCGGCGGTGGCCATCCAGCGCCTTCAGTAGAGTCCTCGACAGACGGGGCGGTCCGCCGTAGGGCCTCGGGTGACCGCTGCGGGTCGACCGCCTGGCCGTCACAGGGAAGAGGTCGGGAATGGTCGACGCAGATCAGCAACGCCGCAGCACCGTGGCGACCGTTCTGGCCAGGGCGCTGCCCGGGACCGCCGCCGACGTGCCGTTGGCGATGGCCCGCGAGATCCTCGACGTCCTGCCCGACCTGCGCCTACTCGACGATGCCCGGGCCGCCCAGACCACGATGGAGCAGACGATCGAGCGGGTGCGGGCGGAGTTGGACCGCAGCCCCTGGACGGTCGAGCTGCCGCCGCCGGGGACCGACCTCGGCGAGGCGTTGCGGGGCGAGGCCCGGCTGTTGCGGCGAAACACCGCGACGAGGACCGGCCCCTACGCCGTCGGATTCGCCGCCGGAAGTGCGGCGTTCCTGCGCTCCCTGGAGGCACGCGCCGCCACCGTGCCCCGGCGGTCGCGCCCGGATCCCGCCGGCGACAGCCCGGTGCCTTCGGTGCCGGACGACCGCCCCAACTCGGTACGGCTCGCCGTCGAATCACGCGTCGCGGTGCTGCCGGCGGATCCGGCTGCGCGACAGCACGACCGGCGAATCCTCGTCGGCAACGAACTCGTCCGCTACGGTCTCGACACCGGGGTGAACTCGACCGAGCTGGCGTCAACCGTCGCCGATCTCGTGCTGGCCGCACTACCGGAGATCGACACCCTGCCCGAGGCACTGGACGCCCTGCGGGCCAGGGAGGACGAGGTGCTGTCGCTCTGGCAGCGGCTCGCCGGGGAGCAGGCGAACCATGGGCTCACCGAGCCCGAGATACGCTGGCGCAACGCGCTGGCCGGGGAGTTGCGCCAGCAGGCCGACGCGGTGACACCGAACGCCGGGCTGACCGACAGCTTCACCATCGGCTTCAGCCTCGCCAGTCAGGCCCTGGCCGGCAAGCTACGCGCCCGAGCCGACGAGATCATCGTCCTGCCCGTCCCGATCGACCCCTGGGCGCTGCCGAAGGGCCACGACGAGTCCGTCTCCTGACCATCCCCCCACGCACGGGTGCCCCGGGTGCCGCCCGGCGCGGCACCCGGGGCGTCCCGGGCCCCGTCGGCCCGCCTATCCGCGCACCGCGACGGTGTCGGCCGTCGCGGTGCGCCGCTGGTGGGAGCGGATCAACTCGGCGTAGCGGTGACCACTGGCCTTGACCGTCCGCCGTTGGGTGGCGTAGTCGACGTGCACCAGACCGAACCGCTTGTCGTAGCCGTACGCCCATTCGAAGTTGTCCAGCAGCGACCAGGCGAAGTAGCCGGCCAGCGGCACACCCCGGCCGACCGCCGCGGCGCAGGCCGCCAGGTGCCGTTCCAGGTGGTCGGTGCGCTCGGTGTCGTCGACCCTGCCGTCGGCGGTGACCGTGTCCGGCCAGGCCGAGCCGCTCTCGGTGACCAGGATCCGGGCCGGGGCGTACTCCCGGCTCACCTCGACCAGCAACCGCTCCAGGCCCTCGGGGTGTACCTCCCAGTCCATCGCGGTGTGCGCCGCGCCGGGCACCGGGACCTGCCGGGCGTACGGCGCCGGTCCGTCCGGGTCGTCGGCCGCCACCTGCCGGAAGTAGTAGTTGACGCCGAGGAAGTCGGCCGGTGCGGCGATCACCGCGAGGTCGTCGCCGCGTACCGGCGGCTCGACACCGTAGGTGTCGACCATGTCGGCCGGGTACCCGCGACCGTGCAGCGGGTCCAGCCACCAACGGTTGACGTGCCCGTCCAGCCGGTGGGCGGCGGCCACGTCGGCGGGACGGTCGCTGGCCGGGTCGATGGGGCTGAGGTTCAGCACCGGGCCGATCGACGCCGGCCGGTCGGCGTGGGCCCGGATCGCGGCGGTGGCCAGGCCGTGGCCGAGCAGCACGTGGTGCGCGGCGGACACGGCCCGACCCAGATCCCGCTCCCCCGGGGCCATCCGCCCTTCCAGGTGACCGATCCAGGCGATGCAGAGCGGCTCGTTGACGGTGCACCAGTCGCTCACCCGGTCGCCGAGCCGGGCCGCGACCACCGCGGCGTAGTCGGCGAACGCCTCGGCGGTCTCCCGGTGCGGCCAGCCACCGCGGTCCTGCAACGCCTGCGGCAGATCCCAGTGGTAGAGGGTGACGTACGGCCGGATACCGGCGGCCAGCAGCCCGTCGGTCAGACGGTCGTAGAAGTCCAGGCCGGCGGCGTTGACCCGGCCGACCCCGTCGGGACGGACCCGGGGCCAGGCCACCGAGAAGCGGTACGCGCCGACGCCGAGGCCCCGCATCAGCGCCACGTCCTGCGGCCACCGGTGGTAGTGCTCGCAGGCCACCTCCCCGGTGTCGCCGTTGTCGATCGCGCCCGGCCGGGTGCAGAAGGTGTCCCAGATGGAGGGTCTGCGGCCGTCGGCGGTGACCGCGCCCTCGATCTGGTAGGCCGAGGTGGCGACACCCCAGCGGAAGTCGGGCGGCAGCGTGGACAGGTCCGGCACGGGCGGGTTCTCCTCGGTTCTGGTGATGGACGGGCTCACTTGACCGCTCCGGCGGTGAGGCCGGCGACGAAGTAACGCTGCAGAGCCAGGAACCCGGCGACCACCGGCACGCTCACCACCAACGAGGCGGCCATCACCTGGTTCCAGTAGACGTTGAACTGGGTGGAGTAGCCCTGCAGCCCGACCGCGAGAGTGCGGCTGTCCTCGTTGGTCAGCACCGAGGCGAACAGCACCTCACCCCAGGCGGTCATGAAGGCGTACACGGTCACCGCGACCACACCGGGCACCGCGGCCGGCAGCACCACCTGGAACAGGGTGCGCAGCGGGCCGGCGCCGTCGACCTGGGCCGCCTCGTCCAGCCCGCGCGGGATCGAGTCGAAGTAACCGACCAGCATCCAGATCGAGAACGGCAGCGAGAAGGTGAGATACGTGATGATCAGGCCGGTACGGCTGGCGTAGAGCGCGATGCCGGTGGCGTTGCCGAGGTTGACGTAGATCAGGAACAGCGGCAACAGGAACAGGATGCCGGGAAACATCTGGGTCGACAGCACGGTCACCGAGAAGACCTGCCGGCCCCGGAACCGGTAGCGGCTGACCGCGTACGCGGCGAAGATCGCCACGCTGACCGAGAAGATGGCGGCGACACTGGCCACCAGCAGGCTGTTGAGCAGGTAACGGCCGAGCGGCACGGTCGACCACATGTCCACGAACGCCTGCAGGGTGGGACGCCGGGGCCACCAGGTGAAGGCGCCCTGCACGTCCTGCAACGGCTTGATCGCCGAGCTGACCATCACGTACAGCGGAACGAGGACGAAGGCGGCGAGCAGGGTCAGCACGATCCGGCGCGACCAGCGTTCGGCGGCGGTCTCACGCATCGTTCCTCCGTCGGTTGGTCAGCAGCAGGTATCCGGCGGTGACCAGGAGCAGGAACAGCAGCAGCACCACCGACATGGCCGAGCCAATGCCGAAGTCCCAGGTCTGGAACGAGCTGCGGTAGATGTGCAGCGAGATGAGGTCGGCCTCGGCCGGGGCCGAGCCGCCGAAGAGGACGTACGGGGTGTTGAAGTCGTTGAAGGTCCAGAGGAAGAGCACCAGCAGCAGCACCAGGTTCACCGGGCGCAGCATCGGCAGGGTGACCGAGCGCAGTCGTCGCCAGAACCCGGCGCCGTCCATCGCGGCGGCCTCGTACAGTTCGTCCGGGATGTTCTGCAGACCCGCCATCACGCAGAGGAAGGCGAACGGCCAGGTCCGCCAGATCGAGACGATCAGCAGGGCCACGAAGCTGTTGTCGCCGATCAGCCAGAAAGGTGCCTGGTCGACCAGGCCCAGCTGGTCGACCAGGACGTGGTTGACCAGGCCGGTGTCGCGCTGGAAGAGGAAGGTCCAGGTGATCACCGCGGTGTAGACCGGCAGGGCGTACGGAGTGAGGAAGAGCGCCCGCAGCACGGCCCGTCCCCGGAACGGTCGCTGCAGCAGCACCGCGGCGGTGGTGCCGAGCGTCCAGGACAGGCCGACCGACAGCACCGTGTAGAGCACGGTGACCCGGAACGAGCGCAGCAGCTCGGCTCCGGCGGCGGAGTCGACGTCGAACACCACCCGGTAGTTGTCCAGCCCGACGAAGGGTGCGCCGGACCAGTCGCGGATGTGGAACTGGGTCAGCTCCAGCAGGCTCATCCAGGCACCGACGAGCATCGGGATGACGTGGATCGCCAGCTCCAGCAGCACGGCCGGGGCGAGCAGCAGGTACGGCAGCAGTGACCGGCGGGGCCGGCGGGCTGCGGGTCGGGCCGGCCGGCCGGCGCCGGCAGCGCGGTCGGTGGCGGGGGGCGAGGTGGTGGTGGTCATCGAGGTCCCTTCGCGGGCTGGCCGTGGGAGGGTCGGCGGCACCTCCCACGGCCAGCGGTCCGTGGTCAGCGCATCTGCTGCTGGGCCCGGGTCAGCTTCTCCCGGACGCTGTCCTCGGTGACCGGCCTGCCGCTGGCCGCGTCGGCGAAGAGTTCCTTGATGGCGGTGCCGACGAGCGTCTCGAAGGTGCTCTCCTCGGGCACCTGCGGCAGCGGTGCCGCGGTGGTGGCCAGGGTCTGCGCGAGCACCTTCTGTTCGTCGGCGGCGAAGGCGGGGTCGGCCGCGACGGTGCCGACCGCCGGCAGCGAGCCGTACGTCTTGTTCAACGTGACCTGCTCGGTGTCACTGGTCATGAACTTGACGAACTCCAGCGCCCCGTCGAGGTTTTTGGTGTGCTTGAACACGGCGATGTTGATGCCGGCGACCATGCTGTTGACCTGTTTGCCACCGGCCGGCGGATTGGCCAGGAAGGGCACCGGGGCCACCCCGTAGGCGTCGGCCGCCATGTTCTGTGACTTGAGGTTCGCCCCGGCGGCCTGCCAGAGCAGCATCGCGGCCTTGCCGTTGGCGAAGTCGGAGACGGACTGGTTCTGCGCGTACTCGGCGTTGCTCGGATTGACGATCTTGTCGACGGCCATCAGGTCGACGTAGCGCTTGACGGCGGCGACGTTCTGCGGGGTGTCGAAGGTCGGCTTGCCGGCGGCGTCGAACCACTCCCCGCCGTACTGCTGAGCGAAGGTGAAGGCGTGGTGGGCGTTCTCCGACGGGTTGGCGCCCTCCACGGCGAGGCCCCATTTGCCGTCGCCGGTGAGCTTCCGGCCGGCCTCGGCCATTTCTTCCCAGGTGGTCGGCGGGGCGGTGATGCCGGCGTCGGCGAAGGACTGCTTGTTGTAGTACAGCGCGTAGGCGAGGCTGTAGAGCGGTACGGCGGCCGGCGGCTTGTCGGGGGCTCCGGCGGCGGCGAGCGCGGCCGGAACGAAGCGGTCCTTACCGCCGACCTTGTCGAGGGTGGCGTCGTCGAACTCGACGAGCGCGCCGGTGGCCTGCAGCGAGGCCGACCAGGTGTTGCCGATGTTCACCACGTCCGGGCCCTGCCCGGTGGTGGCGGCGGCCAGCAGTCGGTTGAGCAGGTCGGACCAGGGCACGACCTCGACGTTGACCTTGATGCCGGTCTGCTGTTCGAACTTGTCCAGCTCCGGCTGGAGGATCTCCTTGTCGGCCTCAAGACTGGCGCCCTGGTTGCTGGCCCAGTACGTGAGGGTCTTGCCGCCGTCGCCCGGCTCGTCGCCGGAACCGCAGGCGGTCAGCGACGCGGCGGCCAGGACGGTCGCGGTGAGCATCGCGAGGTGTCGTCTCGACACGGTCTGCCCCTTCGGTCTCAGGGTCGTGGTGGTGGAGGAGGGAGTTACATCACGGCTTAATTAATGTCGTCATTAAAATGGTTCGGCGGAGGGTCGTCAAGCACGGGGCCGTACAGTCGCCCGGGGGCGGCCGACGGGATGAGGTGACACGTGGAGCTGGCGCGGGCGACGAATCGCAGCGTCCGGTTGCGCAACCGGTCGGCCCTGTTGTCCCGGATCTTCCTCGACGGACCGCTGACCCGGCAGGATCTCGTCCGGGGCACCGGGCTCAGCCAGCCGGCGGTCAGCAACGTGGTCGGCGACCTGATCGACGAGGGCCTCGTGATGGAGGCCGGTGCCGCCGAGTCCGACGGTGGCCGGCCGAGCATGATGCTGCGGATGGCGCCGCGCCACGCCGTCGTGGTCGGCGTCGACGTGGGCGAGACCCGGGTACGCGTCGAACTGTTCGACCTCACGATGACCGTGCTGGGCAGCGTCGAGTACCCGCTGGAACCCAACCGCACCGAGCCGGCGACGGTGGCCGGGCACGTGCTGGCCGGCATCGACCGGGTGCTGGCCGACTCCGGGATCAGCCGGTCCGAGGTGCTGGGCGTCGGCATCGGCGTCTCCGGGGTGGTCGAGCAGGGCAGCCAGGCGATCGTGGACGCGCAGACCCTGGGCTGGCACCGGGTGCCGCTGCAACGGTTGATCGCCGAGGGCACCGACCTGCCCCTGCACCTCGACAACGGCGCGAAGACCCTCGGCCAGGCGGAGATGTGGTTCGGCGCCGGGCGGGGCGCCCGGCACGCCGTGTTCGCCCTGGTCGGGTCGGGCGTCGGCGCGGCCGTGGTGACCAACGGCGTCACCTACCGCGGCGCGTCCAGCAGCGCCGGCGAATGGGGTCACACCACGCTGGTGTACGGCGGCCGGCCCTGCCGCTGCGGTGCCCGGGGCTGCCTGGAGGCGTACGTCGGGGCCGAGGCGGTCATCGACCGCTACCGGGAGGCCCGGCGCGGCCGACCGGTGCCCGGCGCGGACGAGGAGTCCCAGCTCGGCGCGCTGGTGGCGGCGGCGGAGAAGTCGGAGACCGCGCGCCGGGTCCTCGACGAGACCGCCGACTACCTGGGCGCCGGCGTGGCCAACCTGATCAACCTGTTCAACCCGGAGCGGGTGGTGCTGGGCGGCTGGGCCGCGATGGCGCTGGGCGGACTGCTGCCCGCCATCCGCGCGGCCGCCGGCCGCCAGGCGCTGCGCGCGCCGTACGCGCAGGCCACCATCGAGCTGGGCCGGCTCGGCGTCGACGCGGTCGCACTCGGCGCCGCCACCCTCCCGATCGCCCGCCTGCTCGCCAACGGCGGCACCCGCCGCTGACGGCACACACCCACCGGCCATCACCCTCGGCGACATCACGTCCGACCGGCAGCCTCCCCACGCTCCGCTTTGCTCTGCTTCAACCGACGCAACGCTCACGCTCCGTATCGACAGCTGGGCGAGCTTCGCCTCACCTCCGATGCGCCGCCGCTGGTCGACGTCTGTTGCGTGGGTTGAAGCAGAGCAAAGCGTGGCTAGTGCACCTCAGGAGAGCGGCCGGAAGTGACACGCTGAGTGAGAATCACTCAGGGTCACCAACCGGGTGAATGCAGATCGATGTCTTGACGGCGACGCAACGTCGCCGCAACACTCTTCGGCAAGCGCGCTCCCGCACCGCGGTGCCAACCCGGCGGCATCATCGTGCGGCAGCGTCAGCCGTCCCGAATCCCCGTCGCGCCCGTCGTCAGCAGCCCTCGACCGACAGGCGACGTCATGACACCACCCGTTTCCCTCGTACCATCCTCGCCAGGCCGCAGACCACGCACCCGCGGCCTGCTCACCGGCCTCGCGGTGGCTCTGGCCGCCGCGCTGGTTCCGACCGTCGGCGCGGTGCCCGCCCAGGCCGCGCCGGTCCTACTCTCCCAGGGCCGGCCGGCCACCGCCTCCTCCACCGAAGGCGGTGCCTTCCCCGCCTCGGCGGCCGTCGACGGCAACACCGGCACCCGCTGGTCCAGCGCCTTCAGCGACCCCCAGTGGCTCCGGATCGATCTCGGCGCCCGCGCCACCATCACCGGCGTCACCTTGAGGTGGGAGGCCGCGTACGCCCGGGCCTTCCAGATCCAGACCTCCGACGACGGCACCGCCTGGACCACCATCCACAGCACCACCACCGGCGGCGGTGGAACCCAGACGCTCACCGTCACCGGCAGCGGCCGCTACGTCCGGATGTACGGCACCCAGCGGGCCACCGGCTACGGCTACTCGCTGTGGGAGTTCCAGGTCTTCGGCGAGTTCGGCGGTGGCGGACCGGGTGACCCGGTCGAACCGACCGATCCACGGAACCCGAACTTCGGCCCGAACACGTACGTGTTCGATCCCGCCACCCCCACCGCCACCATCCAGAGTCGGCTGAACACCATCTTCAGTCAGCAGGAAACCAATCAGTTCGGCCCGCAGCGGTACGCCGTGTTGTTCAAGCCGGGCACCTACACCGCCGACGTCAACCTCGGCTTCTTCACCCAGGTCGCCGGGCTCGGCATGTCCCCCGACGACGTCAACCTCAACGGCCACGTCCGCGCCGAGGCGGCCTGGTTCGGCGGCAACGCCACGCAGAACTTCTGGCGGGCCGCGGAGAACCTGTCCGTGACCCTGCCCGCCGGGGTGGTCGTCGAACGGTGGGCGGTGTCGCAGGCCGCGCCGTACCGGCGGATGCACCTGCGCGGCGGCCAGAACCAGATCCAGCTCTGGGACGGATACAACGGTTGGTCCAGCGGCGGGCTGATGGCCGACACCCGCATCGACGGGCTGGTGGTCTCCGGCTCGCAGCAGCAGTGGTACTCGCGCAACAGCGAGTTCGGCAACGGCTGGACCGGCTCGGTGTGGAACATGGTCTTCCAGGGGGTTGCCGGCGCGCCGACACCGAACTTCCCGAACCCGTCGCACACCGTCATCCCGACCACGCCGCTGGTCCGGGAGAAGCCGTTCCTGTACGTCGACGGCACCGGCGAGTACCGCGTCTTCGTTCCGGCGCTGCGCGCGAACTCCTCCGGCACCAGCTGGTACAACAAGACCCCGGCCGGCTCGTCCATCTCGCTGGCCGACTTCTTCATCGTCCGGCCGGGCACCTCGGCGGCGACCATCAACAACGCCCTCGCCCAGGGTCGGCACCTGCTGTTCACCCCGGGCGTGCACCGGGTCACCGAACCCATCCAGGTCAACCGGGCCGACACCGTCGTCCTCGGCCTCGGGCTGGCCACCATCCAGGCCGACAACGGCACCGCCGCGATGCGGGTCGCCGACGTCGACGGCGTCAAGGTCGCCGGCATCATGTTCGAGGCCGGCGCCGTCAGCTCCCCGGTGCTGATGGAGGTCGGTCCCGCCGGCTCCTCGGCCAGCCACGCCGCCAACCCCACCTCGCTGCACGACGTCTTCTTCCGCATCGGCGGGCCGGGTGTCGGCCGTGCCACCACCAGCCTGGTGGTCAACAGCGACCACGTCATCGGCGACCACATGTGGCTGTGGCGGGCCGACCACGGCGACGGCGTCGGCTGGACGGTCAACACCGCCGACACCGGGCTGATCGTCAACGGCGACAACGTCACCATGTACGGCCTCTTCGTCGAGCACTACCAGAAGTACCAGACCATCTGGAACGGCAACGGCGGCCGGACGTACTTCTACCAGAACGAACTGCCGTACGACCCGCCCAACCAGGCGGCCTGGATGAACGGCTCGACCCGGGGCTACGCCGCGTACAAGGTGGCCGATTCGGTGACCAGTCACCAGGCGTGGGGGTTGGGCAGCTACGCCTACTTCAACGTCGACCCGTCGGTGGTCGCCGAGCGGTCGTTCGAGGTGCCGAACAATCCGAACGTGCGGTTCACCAACATGGTGACCGTGTCTCTCGGTGGGGTCGGCACGATCAACCGAATGATCAACAATGTCGGCACCACGGTCAACGCCAGCAACCAGGTGTCCTACCTGACCGCGTACCCGTAGACCGATCGACGCGGGCCCGGCCGGTGACACCGGTCGGGCCCGCGCCCGCCGACCCCCGGCCAGGCTCAGCCCGGTCGGGCAGGGCCATCCTCGACCGTCGCGTCCACCGGACCCACCCGCAGGACCCCATCGGTCAGCGGAGTGCAGCGGACGCCGCCCCGGCCGCGCAGGCCGCGCCAGGCGCCCGGCCCGACGGTCACGTCCATCCACGCGCACGGGTGTGCCGCCCGGTTCAGCCGCAGCCGCACCGGCCCCTGACCCGAGTCGAGCACCAGCACCGAGCCGACCAGGTCGTCCACGGGGATGCCACCGGTCAGAATGTTGCGCCGGACCTGTGCCAGGCCGGCACCCGGCGGCAACGACTCGGCTGCGATGACGGTGACGCTGGCCTGGCGGTGCGCGGCCTTGCCGAAGTACCGGTCCCCGACGATGCCCAGCTCGGCCCGGAGCTGGATCTCGTCCACCAGTTCGTCATCCGGCACCGGCACCGGGCCGTCCGCCGGCCGGCCCACGAACCGGTGCACGGGTGAGGCCAGCAACTGGACGATCTCCGGCATACCCCGACTCTAGGCCGCGCGGTGACCCGACGGTCAGGAGAAGCGGCGACCCTCGTCGCGCCGGTACGCCCAGCCGGCGAGCGACGCCAGCCCGACCACCCACACCCCTAGCATGATCATCGAGAGTGGCTCGGGCCGGAAGTCGCCCACCGCGCTCCACATCAACTCGACCGCGCCCCGCGTGGGCAGGAACGGCGCGATCGCCTCGATGAACGCCGGCGCCTGCCCGGGTGCGGTGAGCAGGCCACCGCCGACGGCCAACGGGAAGAACACCAGCTGGGCGACCACGATCGCCGCCTTGCTCGGCAGGGCGTACCCGATGGCCAGCCCCATCAGCGTGAACGGCACGGACACCAGCGCGACGGCGACGGCGGCGAGCGCGAACCCCGCCACGGAGGTTCGCGCCTCGGTGAGCAGAGCCGCGATGAGCACCACCGGCAGCAGCGACAGATAGGTGAGGGTCAGCCCGGCCAGGACCCGGCCGGCGAACCGGGGTGCCGGCCCCACCGGCAGGGTCCGCAGGTACGGATCCCACGGTTGGGCCCGGTCCTCGGCGACGCCGACGCCGTACTGGAAGACGTTCGCGCTGAGCACCGCGAAGGTGACCATGGCGGCGGTGGCGTAGGTGGCCCCGACGGCGTCGTCACCGACGGCCGGTACCACGAAGAAGAGCATCGCGACGGCGGGAAAGAACGCGCTGCCGAACACCGCGACCGGGGTCCGGACGAGTTCCAGCAGTTGGTAGCGGGCGTGGGCCAGGGCGTACGGCACGGCGTCTCCTCAGGCGGTGGTCGGTACGCCGGCCGGCGCCGGCCGGCTCTCGGCGGTGATGGTGAGAAACGCCTCCTCCAGCGAGGTGGGTCGGACCTCCAGGTCTCGGAAGGCCACACCGGCGGCGACCAGGTCGCGGACCAGTTGGTCGGCGTCGCCGGTGAGCAGGTGGATCCGCTCCCGGTCCCGTTCCACCCGGACCACGTCCGGCAGGGTCGGCAGCTCGTCGGCGGTCAGGCTGACCCGACGCAGGCCGACCACGCCACGGATGGCGGCGACACTGTCGTCGGCGAGCACCCGACCCTGCCCGATGACCACCACCCGCTGGGCCAGCGCCTCGATCTCCTCCAGGTAGTGGCTGGTGAGCAGGACCGTGCCACCGTCGGCGTGGAAGGCCCGGATCGCCTCCCACAGCGCGTGCCGGGCCTCGACGTCGAGCCCGGTGGTCGGCTCGTCGAGCAGGACCAGCCGGGGCCGACCGACGAAGGCCAGCGCCACCGCCAGGCGCCGCCGCTGCCCCCCGGACAGGCTGCCGGTCTGCCGCCGGGCCAGGTCAGCCAGGCCGAACCGGTCGAGCAACTCGGCCCGTGGCACCGGGTCGGGAAAGTGCGCGCCGACGAAGTCGACCACTTCACCGACGCGGAGCGAGCCGGGCAGCCCGGTCTCCTGAGGAGTGACCCCGACCCAGCGGCGGTACGCGGGGTTCCGAGGATCGCCGTCGAACAGCAGCACCCGGCCGCCGGTGGGGCGGCGCAGCCCGACGAGCAGGTTGAGCAGGGTGCTCTTGCCGGCGCCGTTCGGCCCGAGCAGACCGACCAGTTCGCCGGACCGCACGTCCAGGTCCACCCGGTCGAGGGCCAGGACGTCGCCGTAGCGTCGGGTGGCCTGTTCGGCCCGGGCGAGGATCATGGTGTCTCCTTGACATCGGCGGGCGCCAGCAGCGCCCGGATCGCCTCCGTGTACTCCTCGAAGGCCAGGCGACCACGGCGGGTGAGGGCGATCAGGGTGGTCGGGGTACGACCCCGGTGGGTCTTGGTGACGGCGACGTAGCCGGCCTCCTCCAGCCGCCGCAGGTGCACCGAGAGGTTGCCCGCGCTCATCCCCAGCAGCTCCTGCAAGCGCGGAAAGGTCACCTGATCACGATCGGGCAGGGCGGACAGGGAGGCGACCACCCGCAGCCGGGCCTGGGCGTGGATCACCGGATCGAGTTCGGTCATTGTCGGCCCCGGCGACGCAGCCAGCCCAGCAGCCCGGCGAGCAGCATTCCCCCGCCGCCGGCCACCGCGACGATCAGGGCGTGCCAGCCGGGACCGGCGATGGTGCCCAGCAGGTTGACCACGGTGATCCAGATGCCGAGCAGGAACAGGGTGCGGTCCAACCAGATCGCGCCGCCGGCCATGTGCAGGATGCCGGTCAGGCCCACCGCGAGGGCCGACCAGAGCAGCCCGACGAGGTCCGGCGGGAGGCTGTCGGACAGCCGGCCGGCGAGCACGAAGAGGGTGAGGAAGCCGAGCCCCCAGGACCAGCCGTACCAGGCGCCGCGCCGGGCGGACTCCCCGGCCACCTGCCCGTACGCCCGCGCGCCGGTCACCGCCGAGACGGCACCGGCGGCGGCCAGCAGGACGAACAACGTGCTCAGTGGCAGCCAGGAGGGCATCTCGACCAGGGGCACGTCACCCGGCGAGAAGTGGAGGAAGTGCAGCCCGAAGCCGATCAGCCAGGCCAGACCCCAGGGCCAGTAGTAGGCACGTGGGTCCGGCTCGAACTGACGCGCGGCGGTCGCCCGCTGCTCGTCGATCAGTCGCAGGGCCGCGGCCGGGTCCTCGGGGGGCAGGTCATCGTCGACTGTCACGCAAACTACTTTATGACGCAAAGTCAAGCCTGCTGACAGTGGACCCGCCGGTGGCCCGGCGCACCCCGTTGGTCTGCGGACCGCTCAGCGGTCCACAGACCAACGTGGTCGCTTGTCAGCCGGCGCAGGTCGCCGTGATCCCGGACGGCGCCGTGCCGGCCGAGGCGAGCAGCCCGAACGTGGTGGTGCCACCCGGCGCGACGGTGCCGTTGTACGACGCGTTGCGGATCGTGACGTCGGCACCGGCACCGGCGGACACGCCACCCCAGACCGACTGGATCCGCTCGTCGCCGGACCACCGCCACCGCACGAGCCAGCCGTCGAGCGACTCGCTGCCGGTGTTGCGTACGGTGACCGTGGCAACGAAGCCGCTGCCCCACCGGGCGTCGATCGTCGCCGTCGCGCTGCACGCCGACACCGCTTCGGTCCGCGCCGGGCCGCCGATGACGTACGGGTCTCGCCGGGCGTCGACGTCGCTGAACCGGAACCAGTACTCGGTGTCCGGGGTCAGCCCGTCGAGCGTCACCTGCCCGTTGCGCTCCAGCCCGGTCACCGCCTCGGCCACCGGATTCCGCCAGGTCGCCGCGTCTTCGTAACTGGCGAAGAGCAGCACGGTCATCGGCAGGTTGTAACCGCAGGGCGGGCCGCTGAACATCAGGGAGTAGCTGACGGTCATCGTGGTGGCGGTGACTCCGGTGACCATGCCGCTGATCGGCAGGGCCGGCGGGCACGCGACCGTCGGGGTCGCGGTCGGGCTGACGGTCGTCATCAGGCGCGGGGCCGCGATCGGGGCGGCCGGGGCGTTGGCGGCACCGGCCGCCGTGACCCCGGCGACAGCGGCCAGGGTCACGGCGGTCAGCACCACGCCGAACGTGCGAAGCATCCGTTACCTCCAGGAGACGGGACCGGCGGGGTCGGCTCAGCGACGGCCGGTCGGTCGTCGGGCGCCGGCCACCGGACCGCTGACGGCGTCGTCAGCAGATGTCACGGTGGCGGCACGTGCGAGAGAGAACTGCCCGGATGCGTGGCACGCGCGGCGCGCGCCAACGCCCGTCGAGCGACCGCACCGGCTCCAGACGCGGTCGACGAGCCGAGTCTCTCAGTCGACGTCCCTCGATACAACCGGCCGGTCAGGCGGACCCGACCCGAGCCGGAGACACGATGTCCAATCAGGACCGAATGCCGCTACTGCGTCCGTCGGGCGGGATCACCCCATCGACTTGGCGCCGTCGATGGCCTCACGGATGATGTCGGCGTGCCCGGCGTGCTGGGACGTCTCCGCGATGATGTGCAGCAGCACCCGGCGGGCCGACCAGCGGGCGCCCGGCTCGAACCAGGGCGCCGCCGGCAACGGCTGACCGACGTCGAGGTCGGCCAGGGTGACGACGAGCTCGTCGGTGCGGCGGGCCACCTCGTCGTACGCCGCCAGAATGCCGGCCAGGGTCTCCCCCGGCAGCATCTGGAACGACTGCGCGTGGCGCTCGTAGGCGCCCGGATCGTCCGAGCCGCCCATCGCCGTGGGACCCTCGAGGATGAAGTCGACCCAGCCGCGCTCGGTGTGCGCGACATGCTTGATCACACCACCCACGCACAGCTCGCTCACGGTGCTGCGCTCGGCGGCCTGCTGGTCGGTCAGGTCCCGCGCGGTGTTGCGCAGGAAGAAGCGGTGCTGGCGCAGGGCCTGGAGCAGGTCGGCACGCTCGGCTGGCAGATCGGTTTCGGTCATGGTCGGCCCTTCGTCGGCGGTCAGCCGGATGCTATCGGCCACCACCGACAGTTCCCTGCGCCAACGCCTCGCGCATCCGGTTGATCTCGACGCCCTGCTCCACCACCACGCTGCCGGCCATCTCGTTGACGGTCACGTCGGAGCCGAGCGTCAACGCCTCCTTGCCCATGTCGATCGCGCCCTGGTGGTGATCGGACATCATGTCGACGAACAGCCGGTCGAACTCGGCCCCGCGAGCGGCGGTGAGACGGTTCAGCGCCGCCGCCGACTGCATGCCGGACATCTCATGCCGATGGTCGCCCCCGGAATCCCGGTCGAGGCCACGGTCGGCCAGCCATGCCTCCAACACCTTGATCTCCGGCCCCTGGGCGGCCAGGATCCGATCCGCGATCGTCTTCAGTTGCGGGTTCTCGCCGCGCTCCGGCGCCAACCGGGCCATCACGAGCGCCTGCTCGTGGTGCGGGATCATCATGGCCACGAAGCGGACGTCGGCGTTGTTGTACGGCGGGCGCGGCAGCGCCGACGTCTCGTTCGCCGGCAGCGACGTCGCCGGCTCGCCGGGGCGTCCGGGCATCAGCACCGGCGCGGTGGCGTCCGGGTTCGCCGGCAGCTCGATCGGCGCGGGCGTACGCGTCGTCGCCGCCGGCTCCGAGTCGCCGTCCGGCCACCCGAGGACCAGCGTCGCCCCGACCACCAGCACCGCCAGCACCACCAGCTCGATCAGCACCCACCTGCGGGATCGCCTGAGCAGTTCCCGGATCCGTGCACCCAGCACCACGTGACTCCCGCCGTCGTCGAGCTTGGCCGGATGTTAGCGCGGACTGACCTGCGGCGGGAGAGGCGGGACGGCGAAAGGCCCGATTGGTCCCACCTGCGGCGGTCGCCGTACGCGGGATCCCCTTGCCGTGCGGCGTATCCAGGGCTGGTCGGTCCTCTGCGCACCCTCGCGCCGGCCCCTTGACCGGACACCCTGATCGGCTTAGCTTCATCGATCAGGAAGGTCTCTTAACTGATTTCGCCCACCCGCCGGGAGTGCCGATGCGATCGTTGCGTCCCCGCCACCTCACCGCCCTCGTCGTCCTGACCACCCTGCTCGTCGCCGCCGCGCCACCGGCCGCCGCCGCCGCGACCCCGGGCCGCAGCAGCGGATACCACCGGGTCGGTTACTTCACCCAGTGGGGCATCTACGGCCGGGCGTTCCCGGTGCGCAAGCTCGACACCTCCGGCGCGGCGAGCCGGCTCACCCACGTCAACTACGCCTTCGGCAACGTGAGCGAGGACGGCAGGTGCTTTGTGGACGGCGGCCCGGGCGAGGGTGACGCGTGGGCCGACTACCAGCGACCCGTCCCGGCGGAGGAGAGCGTCGACGGCGTCGCCGACACCTGGGGCGAGCCGCTCAACGGCAACTTCGGCCAGTTGGCCAAACTGAAGGCCAAGCACCCCGGGCTGAAGGTGATGATCTCGCTGGGTGGATGGAGCTGGTCGACGTACTTCTCCAACGCCGCCCGCACCGACGCCTCCCGCCGGGCCTTCGTCGCCTCCTGCATCGACCTCTACCTCAAGGGCAACCTGCCGATCCTGGACGGCGGCAGCGGCGGTCCCGCCGCCGCCGCGGGCGTGTTCGACGGCATCGACCTGGACTGGGAGTGGCCCAACTGGCCCGGCGAGCCCGGCAACGTCATCCGCCCCGAGGACCGGGAGAACTTCACCAAGCTGCTCGCCGAGTTCCGCCGGCAGCTCGACGCGTACGGCCGGCAGACCCGCCGCCACCACCCGCTTACCGCGTTCCTCCCGGCAAACCCGGCCGCCATGGACGCCGGCTACGAGGGACGCGAGATCTTCAGGTACCTCGACTTCGCCACCGTGCAGGGCTACGACTTCCACGGCACCTGGGAGGCGGTGACCAACCAGCAGTCCGCGCTGCGCGTACCGAAGGGCGCACCGGACGACCCGGACTTCTCCGTCGAGGTGGCGGTCGACGGCTGGATCGCCCGCGGGGCGCCGAGGCACAAGCTGGTCCTGGGCATCCCCTACTACGGCCAGGGCTGGACCGGCGTCAGCGGCGGCGGCGACGGGCTGTTCCAGCCGGCCACCGGGCCCGCTCCGGCCACCCACGCCGCCGGGATCGAGGACTACAAGCAACTCAAGAACCTGGCCCGGGAGGGGTTCACCGTCCACCGCGACCTGCGCGCCGGGCACGCCTGGCTGTTCGACGGCACGACCTTCTGGACGTACGACGATCCGGTGGTCGTGCTCCAGAAGACGCTCTACATCCGCCGGGCCGGCCTGGGCGGAGCGATGATCTGGTCGCTCGACGGTGACGACGACCATGCCACCCTGACCAGGACGATCAGCCTGGGACTCACCACCCGATAGCCGTACCGCCTCTCGGCCGCCGTCCCCGCACCGGCGGCGGCCGGGCGGCGGGGCTCAACCGAGGATGCCCTCGTGCAGCGCGCGGAGCACCGCGTTCGTGCGGTCCCGCGCGCCGAGCTTGGTCAGGATCGTGGAGACATGGTTCTTGACGGTGCCCTCGGCGAGGAACAGCACCTCGGCGATCTCCCGGTTGCTGTAGCCGTGCGCCACCAGCCGCAGCACCTCCTGCTCGCGTCCGGTCAGGCCCTGCACCGGTGGCGCCTGCGGGCCGGCCGGGGACGGCCCGGAGCGGATCGCCCGCAGCATCCGGTCGGTGATCGACGGGGCGATGAGCGTGCCACCGTCGGCGAGCGTACGGATGGCCCGGGTGAGCTGTTCCAACGTGACGTCCTTCAGCAGGTAACCCCGGGCACCCGCGCGCAGCGCGGCGAGCACGAGTTCGTCGTCGTCGAACGTGGTCAGCACCAGCACCGGGACGTCGACGTTCTCCGCCCGCAGCCGTTCCAACGTCCAGATGCCGTCGAACCGGGGCATCCGCAGGTCGAGCAGGATCACGTCGGGGGCGGTACGCGCGACGACCGGCAGCGCGGCGCGACCGTCGTCGGCCTCGCCGACCACGTCGATACCGGCGACCTCCAGCAGCCCACGGATGCCCTGCCGGATGAGGGTCTGGTCGTCGACCACCACCACCCTGGTCATCGCGCCGGCACCCGCGCGGTCACCCGGAACCCGTCGCATCCGTCCACGGACAGCTCACCGCCCAGAGCGGCGAACCGCTCGCCCAGGCCGCGCAGCCCGTTGCCGAGCGACGGTTCCGGTGCACCTCGACCGTCGTCCCGGGCGTCGAGCACCGTCTCCCGGTCGTCGCCGGTCACCGAGATCCGCAGGGTACGCGCGTCGGCGTGCCGGATGGTGTTGGTGACGATCTCCTGGGTGGCGCGGACGAACGCCGCGCTGTCGTCCTCGTCGATCCGCACCTCCGGTGACACCTCGATCGTCACGTCGAGACCGGGCAGATCCCGCGTCACCCGGCGCAACGCCTGCTCGAGGTCGGGGCTCTCGGTCCGCAGCCGGCCGACCGTGGCCCGCACGTCGCCGAGCAGGTCCCGGGCGACCCGGTCGGCCCGTTCGAGGTGGGTACGCACGGCCGGACCCTCCAGGTGACGGGCGGTCTCCAGTTCCAGGGTCAGCACGGTCAGCTGGTGGCCGATCAGGTCGTGCAGTTCGCGGGAGATGCGCAGCCGTTCCGCCGTGGCGGCCGATTCCGAGAGCAGCACGCTGGCGGCCTGCAGCTCGACGTGCGCCTCGGCCAGTTCGCGGCGCATGCGCTGTTCCCGCAGCAGCGTGACCGAGCTGAGCAGCGTCGCCACCTGGATCAGCAGGTAGAAGACCAGAATCATGGCGCCGTCGGCGGGGGCCCGGGTCAGCGACGCCGCGCCGATCGTGATCACCAGCGTGTTGGCGACCACCACCGCCAGACCCACCGGCACCGGCACCACGTACACGCTCACGGCGGCGGTGAGGACCAGCAGCACCGGCAGCAGGCCCAGGGTGGCGGCCGTCAACAGCAGGGCCCAGGCGGCGACGACCGCCACGGCGAACGCCGCGTACCGCACCAGCCGGGACAGCCGAGTGGCGACCGCGCCGAGCAGGGCGACCAGGTAGCCGGCGAAGAGCGCGATCCACCAGCCGCGCGCGATCGTGGTCCCGATGGCGCCGACCAGGCCTGGACCGGCGACGGCGACCGCCAACACGAGCATCGCGAGGCCGGACCATTCGTCTGTCCCGACGCGTCGCACCGGTCCACTCTAGGCCGGGCCGTGGCCAGCCCACCTGTGCCGGAAGTCATGCCCGCGGGTGGTGACTTCCGGGACCCGACACCGGCTGGAAGCGTTCGTAGCCTCAGGGCATGACCAGCATCGAACCGGCGATCCTCGCCGAGCGTCTCGCCAAGAGCTACCGCGGTACGCGGGCGGTCGTCGACGTGAGCCTGCGGGTCGAGCTCGGCGAGGCGGTCGGTGTGGTCGGTGCCAACGGCGCGGGCAAGACGACGACGGTCGAGATGATCGCCGGGCTACGCGTACCCGAACGGGGGCGGGTACGCGTGCTCGGCCTCGATCCGCGCCGCGACCGGGCGCGGCTGCGACAGGTCCTCGGCGTGCAGTTGCAGCAGGCCCACCTGCATCACGCGCTCCGGGTCACCGAGCTGGTCGACCTCTACCGCAGCTTCTATCCCGATCCCCGGCCCACCGGCGAGCTGCTCGACCTGGTCGAGCTGACCGAACAGCGCCGGACCAGCTTCGACAAGCTCTCCGGCGGCCAGCAGCAGCGGCTGTCCATCGCCCTCGCCATCGCCGGTCGCCCCCGGGTGGTGATCCTCGACGAGCTGACCACCGGGCTCGACCCGGCGGCTCGGCGACGGATGTGGGCCACGGTCGAGCGACTCCGCTCCGAAGGGGTCAGCGTGCTGCTGGTCAGCCACACCATGGAGGAGGTCGAGCGGCTCTGCGACCGGGTCGCGGTGCTCGACGCCGGCCGGGTCGTCGCGCTCGACACCCCGGCGGACCTGGTCGCCCGCGCCGGCGCCAGCACCCTCGACGACGCTTTCGTGGCGCTCACCGGCCGGCAGCTGGCGAAGGAACCGGCATGACCCCGCTCGTCGAGGCCCGCCGGCCCGGGCTGCGCTCGCTGGTGACCCTGATCCGGTGCGAGGCGAAAATGGTCGTCCGGGACACCGCCGGGCTGGTGGTCCCCCTCTGCCTGCCCCTGCTGATCATGTTGACGAGTGCCTCCGGCGCGAGCCGGACGGTCGTCGCCAACGGACGCACCGCGCTGGACCTGTACGTCCTGCCACTCGTGTTCACCATGGTCGTCGCGATCATCGGCATCATCAACATGCCGAGCTTCCTCGCCTACTACCGGCGCTCGGGCATCCTCCGCCGGCTCGGGGTCACCCCCGCCTCACCGGCCATGGTCCTCGCCGCACAGGCCGTCGTCAGCTTTCTCCAGGCACTCGCCGGCATGGCGGTCGCCCTGGTCGTGGCGTTCCTGGCCTTCGGTGCCAACCCGCCCGCCGATCTCGGCCGGGCGCTCGGAGTGGTCGCGCTGACGATGGCGGCGATGTACAGCGCCGGCATGATCGTCGCGGCGGTCGCACCCACTCCCAACTCCGCCGTCGCCATCGGCCTGGTCGCCTTCTTCATCCTCGGCGCCCTCGGCGGCATGTTCGGCGGCCGGGACTCCCTGCCCGAGCCGCTCGCCGAGGTCGGCGGCTGGCTGCCGTTCGGCGCGGCCGTCGAGGCCCTGTCGTCCGCCTGGGCCGGCGCCGCGGTGCCGGCGGCGAACCTGATCGGCCTCGCCGCGACGGTGGTCGGCGGAGCCGTGGTCGCGGGCGTGCTGTTCCGCTGGGAGTGACCCCGTCACGGTCACGCGCCGATCCCGGCGCCGCCGCACGGCGGCCGGACGCGCGGAGGCCGGACCGGTCGGTCAGGACGGCTCGGCGGAGAGCAGATAGTCGTCCGCCTCGCCGCTCCACCGCAGGCCGACCGCCCCTTCGGTGGCGGCGGCCTTGCAGAACTGGAGAAAGCCGCGGTAACCGAGCTTCTTCTCGCTGAAGTCCGGCCGCACCCGTCGGAGCTGGTTCTTCAGACCGGACAGGGCCACCTCGCCGGTGCCGCCGCTCAGATCGCGGACCACGGAGCTGAGCAACGCGAACCCGGTCTCCCGGTCGCCGTGTTCCGGCAGGGAGACCTCGGGATCGCCCTTGGCCGGGCCTTCCGCCAGCTCGACCACCCGCAGTTCGGCGAGATGGCGCAGCAGCTCCCCGAAGGTGCGGAACCCGTGGTCGGACTCGCTGAAGGTGGGATCCTTGCGCAACAGGGTCCGCTTCAACCGTGAGGCGGTCACCTCCCCACCGGAGCTGCGCTGCAGACCCGCCACGGTCTGGGCGACGAGGACGGCGAGCGCGTCGGCGTCCCGGGCCGGCTCCTCGGTCGGCGGCGCCTCGGGTTCGGCCTGCTCGACGGGCTCCGGCTCGGGCAGCCGGGCCGGACGGCTCCGTCGTCCCCGCGTCGGCAGGATGTCGACGCCCTCCAACCGGTCGTAGTAGAGGAACTCGTCGCACGCCGGTGGCAGCAGGGCCGAGGTGGACTTCTCCACCCCCACCCCGATCACCTGCTTGTTGAGTTCGCGGAGCTTGTGCACCAGCGGGGTGAAGTCGCTGTCGCCGGTGCAGAGGACGAAGGTCGAGATGTACCCGCGTTCGAAGGCCAACTCGATCGCGTCGACGGCCATCTTGATGTCGGCGGCGTTCTTGCGGGTGGCTCCCATCCGCTGCGGGATCTCGATCAGCTCGACGTGCGAGCGGGTCAACATCCGCCGGTCCTCGTCGAAGTACGACCAGTCGGCGTACGCCCGGCGCACCACCACCCGGCCGCGCTCGGCCAGCGCGTCGGCGATCGGTCGGAAGTCGAACATCGCCCCGCCGTGGTGGTCACGCACCCCCAGCGCCAGGTTCTCGTAGTCCAGAAACAGGGCGATCCGGTCCTCATGCTCCACCAGGGCAGCGTACGTCGAGGTGGTCGGGTACCCACCGGTGGCACCGCGCCGACGCGGGACCGTCACGGACGGCGGCTACCATCGCCCGATGGATCTTCGCGGCACGATCAGCCCGGACCGTCCGCTGCTCGTCCTGGCCATCGCCGAGGAGGCCGCGTACCTCGACGCGGAGTTCCCCGTGCTGCTGACCGGAATGGGAAAGATCAACGCGGCGGCCGCGGTGGCGGCGACGCTGGCCCGCTCACCGTTGCCGTCGGTGCTTGTCAACCTCGGCACCGCAGGCGCGCTGCACCCCGGTTGGACCGGCACCCACGAGATCGGCAGCGTGCTCCAGCACGACCTGGACACCGAGTTCATCCGCCGGCTCACCGGGCAGACCGTCGGCGCGCCCCTGGACCTGGGTGACGGGCCGACGCTGGCCACCGGCGACCGGTTCATCGCCGACGACGAGGCCCGCGCGGCCCTGAGCCGCCGCGCCCACCTGGTCGACATGGAGGGGTACGCGGTGGCGTCGACGGCGCACGCCCTCGGGGTACCGGTCCGGGTGGTGAAGCAGGTGAGCGACGAGGCCGGCGACGGGGCGGAGCGCAGCTGGCAGGAGTCGGTGGACGGCTGCGCCCGTGTCCTCGCCGGCTGGGTGCGGGACAACCTCTGACCGCAGTCCCTCGGGCGTGTGCTGGCGCTTACGGCACGTTTGACGCCGTGCGGTCCGGGTAGCCGCGCTGCTGCGGCTACGGATCGGAAAACGGGTCATGGAGCTGTCGGCACGCACGACGATCATCATGCGCAGTGGCGTCCGAGGGGTCATCGCCGCGATGGCGATGTCCGGGTTACGCCAGGCCACCACCTCCCTGAATCTGGTGCAGAGTTCACCGCCGAAGTCGGTGATGGAGAAGCTGGTGCCCGGGCTGCTCGACCGGTTACCCGGCGACCAGCACCCGGCGGCCCTGGCGGCGGCGCACTGGGGCTACGGGCTCGGTGCCGGGCTGGTCTTCGGCGCGCTCCCGAAACGCCTCCGTCATCGGATCTGGGTCGGCCCGCTCTACGGCATGGTGCTGCTGCTCGGCTTCCACGCCACCATCGCGCCGGCCCTGGGCATCGACCGCCGGCTGTCGGACTGGCACGAGCAGGCGGCCCTGGTCGCCGACCATCTCCTGTACGGCATCGTGGTGGCGGGCTTCCCGATGCCGCACCGGGACTGACCGTCACCGGTCGGCATGGCCCACTCCCCTGCCGAGCCTGTCGACGCGCCACGCGTCGACAGGCTCACACCAGGTCAGGCGCCGCCGGCCAGGTCGCGCCGGCGGAAGGCGGCCACGGCCGCCTGGGCGAGAGCGCCGGCGAGGACGGTCAGCACCACCACCGCGACCACGCTGACGTCCTCGAGCGGGTACTCCCCCACGTGCTCGAAGGGCGACAGCCGCAGCACGTTCTCGGGTAGCTCCAGGATCGGAGCGAAGTAGCCGGCGATCAGCCCGTAGCCGAGCACCACCCAGATCACCGGCAGCGCCCTCGGCGCCGCCGCGTAGAGCAGGGCGGCGGCACCGAGGACCAGCCAGACCGCCGGAGTGTGCGCGAGGTGGCCGAGCAGCAGGTCACCGAGCAGACCCGGGTCGCCGGTGCTCGCCGCCGCGCCGACGCCCATGCCCGCACCGGCGACCAGCAGCAGCCACGGCACGCCGAGCGCCACGACGGCGAGGTGACCGCCGATCCAGGCGGCCCGACTGACCGATGTCGCCAGCACCGGCTCGGCCCGGCCCTCGGTCTCCTCGGCGCGCAGCGACTGCACCGCGAGCACCGCGAAGACCCCGACGACGAGCGCCATGGTCAGGCCCATCATGCCGAGGTAGCCGGCGAGCAGGTCACCCGAACCACCACCCATGACCTCCACCAGGTCCGCGGGTGCGTTCTCGAAGCCGTCGAGCAGGGGCTGGGTGAACGATCCGTAGGCCACGCCGGCCACCAGCAGCGCCGCGCTCCAGCCGATCAGGCTCGCCCGGTGCAGCCGGAAGGCCAACGCGAGCGGGCCGGCCAACCAGCTCGCGGCCCGGGGCGGACCCGGGCGGGGCGGCACCAGGCCGGCACCGAAGTCGCGCCGCGCCGACAGGACGTAGCCGGTGGCGGCGGTCGCCGCCGCGAAGGCCAGCGCGATGGCCAACGGCCACCAGCGGTCGTGAACGTACGCGGCGGTCTGCTGCGACCAGCCGATCGGCGACAGCCAGGACAGCCAGGACGGCCCGCTGCCCTGCACCGCCGCCATGTCGCCGAGGCCGCGCAGCACGAACGCGGCACCGAGCGCCGTCCCGGCCATGCCGGAGGCGGCCCGTGGGTACTCCGACAGCTGGACGGTGACCGCGGCGATGCCGGCGAAGGCGAGGGCGACCGCACCGACGGAGGCGCCGAACAGCATGGATCCGCCCGCGTCGAAGCCACGGCTGGTCATCATCGCGCCGATCAGCAGGGCGACCAGCGCCGCCATCGCGGCAGTGAGGGTGAGCGCGGCGGTCAGCTGGGCGTGCCGACCGACCACGTTGGCGCGGACCAGCTCGGCCCGGCCGGTCCGCTCCTCGGTCCGGGTGTGCCGGACCACGGTGAGCAGACCCATCAGCCCGGCGCCGAGCAGCACGTACAGGCCGTACTGGCCAGCCAGGAAACGTTCGATGGTCAGGTCGTCGAAGCCGAAGCCGGGCCCGCCGAACAGGGCTCCGGCGGGGCTGCTGGTGAAGGCGGTCAGCCCCGCCAGGTCCTCGGGTGTCTGCGCGATGGTGTCCAACGCGGCGGCGAAGTACGTCATCAGCAGGGGCAGACCGAGCGTCCAGGCGGGCAGCCGGATCCGGTCGCGGCGCAGCATGAACCGCAGGAGGTTGCCGGTCCCGGTGACGGCGTTGCCGGTACCGGTGCCCGCCGGTGCCGCGCGGTGGAGCGTCGTCGCGGTCATCACGCCACCTCCCCGGCACCGTTGCCGACGAACCGGTCACCGTAGTGCCGCAGCAGGAGTTGCTCAAGCGTCGGCGGCCGGACGGTCAGTCCCTGCACACCGAGGTCACCGAGTTCGCGTACCACGACGGCGAGCTGGTCGCCGTCGACCTCGAAGCGGACCTGGCCGTCGGCGGTGCGCAGACCGTGCACGCCGGCCAGGTCGGCCAGGCCGTCGGCCGGCCGGTCGGTGACGGCCTCGACCGAGGTACGGGTGAGGTGGCGCAGTTCGGTGAGTGAGCCGGTCTCGACGATCCTCCCCTGTCGGATGATCGAGATCTGGTCGGCGAGCACCTCGACCTGGGCGAGGATGTGGCTGGACAGCAGCACGGTGCGGCCGGCGTCCTTGACCTCGCGGATGCACTCCTGGAACACCGCCTCCATCAACGGGTCCAGCCCGGCGGTCGGCTCGTCGAGCAGCAGCAGCTCGACGTCGCTGGCCAGCGCCGCGATGAGCGCCACCTTCTGCCGGTTGCCCTTGGAGTAGGTGCGGCCCTTCTTGCTCGGGTCCAGGTCGAAACGCTGGCACAGCTCGTCCCGGCGCACCGGGTCGGTGCCGCCGCGCAGTCGGGCGAACAGGTCGATCGCCTCGCCGCCGGTGAGGTTGGGCCACAGCTCCACGTCGCCGGGCACGTAGGCGAGCCGCCGGTGCAGGGCGACCGCGTCGGCCCAGGGGTCACCGCCGAGCAGCCGGACCTGGCCGGCGTCGGCGCGCAGCAGTCCGAGCAGGATGCGGATGGTGGTGGACTTGCCGGCGCCGTTGGGGCCGAGGAAGCCGTGCACGGTGCCGGCGTCGACCCGCAGGTCGAGTCCGTCGAGTGCCTTGACCCGGCCGAAGGACTTGTCGAGGTGGTGGATGTCGATGGCAGCAGTCATGGTGGTTGACCTCGTTCGAGGTAGCCCCGGGGCAGGCCGGGGTGCGATGTGGTTGATCGACGGATCCGGGGCAGTGCCACGCGGAGTCCGGTGTGTTTCGCGGTGGTGCGCGGATGAGTGGGCCACGCGGCGGCGTGGTGGCGGTTCAGCTCGCCGTACCGTCGGGGTCGGCGGCGTTCGGTGCGGCCGACGGCGGATCCGGTACGTACATCAGGTACTCGTCGAGCATCGACCGATCGACGAGCAGCCCGTCGGTGAACAGTTCCAGCGCCGGCAGCGCCAGTTCTTCCATGTACCGGCGGAACAGGGCGGGGAACTTCTCGGGCTCCGCGTCGGCACCGTGCAGGGTGAACCAGAGCAGCATGCTGCCGGTCGCCTGGTAGGCCAGGTAGCGGGTGCGGGCGGCCCGGTCCCGGCTGGGCCGCACCACCCCGGCCGCCTCCCCGGCGGACAGGTACGCCTCGGCGTCGCTGATCATGTGCTCGATCAGCTGGGCGGCCAGCTCCCCGCCGGCCTGCATGCTGCGCAGCAGGTACTGCACCATCGGCGCGAACTGCTCGACCTGGGCCATCTGCGCCAGCAGCATCGTCCCGGTGCCGTCGGTGAGCGCCTTCTCCTTCTCCCGGCGCATGATCTCCAGCAGCCGCTCGTCGCAGGCGCGACGGAGCCCGTCCTTCGAGCCGAAGTGGTGCACGATCAGCCCGGCGGTCACTCCGGCGTCCGCGGCGATGGTGCGTAGCCCGACCCGGAAGCCGTCGCGGGCGAACCGGGCGATGGCGGCGTCACGGATGCGGCTCGCGGTGGCGAACTCGCCGCCGCGCTCCTCCGAAGCTCCGCCCAGGGACGTCACGACACCAGATTAAACACTTGTTCAATCGCCCGGCAAGGCCCTGCGGCCGCGTTCCTGCGAGACGCCTGGGAACGACCTGATGACCTCGGTCACCATCCGCTGACGGCGGTCGACCCTCAGTCGGGCTCGGGGGCGGGGATCTCGCGGAGACCGGCCTCGTCGAGGCGCAGCCACCGCTCGACCCCGATGTCGGCCAGAAACCGTTCGTCGTGGCTGACCACGACGAAGGCCCCCCGGTACGCGTGCAACGCGTTCTCCAACTGGCCCACGCTGACCAGGTCGAGGTTGTTCGTGGGTTCGTCGAGCAGCAGCAGGTGCGGCGCCGGCTGGGCGTAGAGGACACAGGCCAGGGTGGCGCGCAGCCGCTCACCGCCGGAGAGGACGCCGACCGGCAGTTGGGCGCGGTCGCCCCGGAACAGGAACCGGGCCAGCAGGTTCATCCGCTCCGACTGCTGACGGTCCGGGGCGTACGCGGTGAGGTTCTCCAACACGGTGCGCTCGGGATCGAGCAGGTCCAGCCGCTGCGACAGGTACGCCACCCGACCGTCGGCCCGACGCACCAGCCCGCCCTGCGGATCCAGGTCACCGAGCAGCAGGCGCAGCAGGCTGGACTTGCCGACACCGTTGGGGCCGGTCAGCGCGATCCGTTCCGGACCACGGATGGTCAGGTCGAGGCCGTCCCCGGCGAACAGCGACCGGCCGCCGTACCGGACCTGCATCCGCTGCCCCTCGACCAGGGTGCGGCCGGCCGGGACGTCGGTCTCCGGCAGTTCCACGGCCAGCGTCTGGTCGTCCCGCAACGCCCGACCGGCCTCGTCGAGCCGGGACTGCGCGGCGCTGACCCGGCTGGCGTGTGCCTGCTGGGCCCGGCCCGCCGACTCCTGGGCACTGCGCTTGAGCCCACCGGCGACGATCCGGGCCAGACCCGCGCTGCCGAGATTGCGGGCGGCGTTGCCGGCTCGCCGGTCGGCGCGCTCGCGGGCCTGCTGCATCTCCCGCTTCTCCCGCCTGACCTCCAGCTCGGCGCTGCGCACCTGACGCTCGGCCAGCTCCCGGGCAGCCCGTGCCGCCTCCGCGTAGGCGGTGAAGTCGCCACCGAACATCCGCACCTGCCCGCCGTCGAGCTCGGCGATGCGGTCCATCCGGTCCAGCAGCATCCGGTCGTGGCTGACCAGCAGCAGGCAGCCGGACCAGTTCTCCAGCACCGCGTACAGCCGGTGCCGGGCGTCGATGTCGAGGTTGTTGGTGGGCTCGTCGAGCAGCAGCACGTCGGGACGCCGCAGCAGCTGCGCGGCCAGACCGAGGGAGACCGCCTGGCCGCCGCTGAGGGTGTCCAGGCGACGGTCCAGCGCCACCTCGCCCAGACCCAGCCGGTCGAGTTCGGCGCGGCTACGCTCCTCGACGTCCCAGTCGTCACCGATCGCGGCGAAGTTGTCCTCGCTGGCGTCGCCGGCCTCGATGGCCCGCAACGCGGACAACGCCGGGGCGACGCCGAGCACCTGCGCCACGGTCAGGTCACCGGTGAGCGGCAGGTGCTGCGGCAGGTAGCCGAGCAGTCCCTCGACGGTGACGCCGCCGCCGGTGGGTACGAGATCACCGGCGATCAGGCGCAGCAGCGTGGACTTGCCGGCGCCGTTCGGCGCGACCAGGCCGGTGCGACCCGGCGGCACGGTGAAGGACAGGTCCTGGAAGACCGGGGTGTCATCCGGCCAGGAAAAGGACAGGTTGGTGCAGACGACGCAGACGTCGGACATCGAGAGAGACCTCGGATGAGAAGCCGGGGCGACCACGCCCCGGGCAGACAGACAGGGCACGACACGACAGGCCGCCGTCACGGCGGCCGGGGGTGCTCACCCCGAGATGTCGTCGTCCCCCGAAAGCATGTCGCGCGCTCCTCGCTGCGTACCGGGCGGTTGAACCGCAGGGGCCAAGCCTAGCAAGTGCCGGTCCCGGCCAGGGCCGAGCCCGGGGCCCCCCCCCCCGGCCCCCCACCCCCGCGGGGGGGGGGCCCCGGACGCCCCCCCCCGGCCGCGCCCCCCCCCGGGCCACCCCGCCGCCGCGGGCGCCCCCCCCCCCCC